>JAUXCW010000057.1 GCA_030618705.1 Gammaproteobacteria bacterium
ACCACATCGACGCGAATATCGTCCAGCATTTCCGATACATCGTCCGTCTCCAGCAGGTAACTGCGCTGCTGGTAGATTATCTGGCGCTGGTCATTGGCGACGTCGTCAAATTCCAATAGCTGTTTGCGAATATCAAAGTTTCGCCCCTCTACCTTGCGCTGGGCTTTTTCGATGGCATTGGTCACCATGCGATGTTCGATCGCCTCGCCCTTCTCCATGCCCAGGGCCTGCATAAACCCCTTTACCCGGTCGGAGGCGAAAATGCGCATAAGATTATCTTCCAGGGAGAGATAGAAACGGCTGGCTCCCGGGTCACCCTGTCGCCCCGAGCGACCGCGCAACTGGTTATCGATGCGACGGGACTCATGGCGTTCCGTCCCCAGTACGTGCAGGCCGCCAGCCTCCAATACCACCTGGTGACGCTTATCCCAGTCCTGCTTTCGCGCTTGCTTTTCGGCCTCGGAGGCGTCGGCCATCGCCGTCAATTCGGCATCGAGATTACCGCCGAGTACGATGTCTGTTCCACGACCCGCCATATTGGTCGCAATAGTGACGGAACCGGGGGCACCCGCCTGGGCGATGATTTCCGCCTCCCTGGCGTGGAACTTGGCGTTGAGAACCTCGTGCTTGACACCGCGCTTTTTCAGTAAGGCGGACAACTCTTCCGAGGTTTCAATAGATGCGGTGCCCACCAGTACCGGCGCCTGCTTTTCCAGGCAGGATTTTATGTCCTCGACGATGGCGTCAAACTTTTCTTCCACGCTGAGGAAGATCAGGTCGTTCATATCCTCGCGCACAACCTTCATATGCGTGGGGATCACCACCACGT
Organism: Gammaproteobacteria bacterium; assembly: GCA_030618705.1. Taxonomy (GTDB): domain Bacteria; phylum Pseudomonadota; class Gammaproteobacteria; order Pseudomonadales; family JAHEGP01; genus JAHEGP01. The sequence continues at coordinate 830 of JAUXCW010000057.1, forward strand.
CGAGACCGTATATCTGGTGAAACTCCGGTGCCTCGGTATCCGCCGTGCCGGTCATGCCCGAAAGTTTGCGGTAGATGCGAAAATAGTTCTGGAACGTGGTGGAGGCCAGGGTCTGGCTCTCGGACTGGATATTCACGCCCTCCTTGGCCTCGATGGCCTGGTGCAAGCCCTCGGACAGGCGTCGGCCCTGCATGGTGCGACCGGTGTGCTCGTCGATCAATACCACCTCACCGTCCTGCACGATATAGTCGACATCGCGGTGGAACATAACGTGTGCACGCAGGGCGGTGAGGCTATGCTGCAACAAAGAGAGATTGGTCGCCGCATAGAGGCTGTCCCCCTCCTGCAACAAGCCCTCGCGGGTCAACAACTCCTCGACCAACAAATGACCTTCCTCGGTCATTTCGATATGGCGCTGTTTTTCATCCACGGTGTAGTGCCCGGTTTCTTCGCCCTCCTCCTCATGGACCTTGAGCGCCGGAATCAGCCGGTTGATATGCTTGTACATTTCCGAGTTGTCTTCCGCGGGGCCGGAAATGATCAACGGCGTCCTGGCCTCGTCGATGAGGATGGAATCCACTTCGTCGACGATGGCAAAGGCCAGGGAACCCTGCTGTCGATCCTCTTTGGCCAGGGCCATATTATCGCGCAGGTAATCAAAGCCGAATTCGTTGTTGGTCCCGTAGATAATGTCACAGTCGTAGCCGTCGCGCTTCGCTTCCCGGGACTGGTTGGGCACGACAAAGCCGACACGGAGCCCGAGAAATTCGTAAAGTGGGCCCATCCAGCCGGCGTCTCTTTTCGCCAGGTAATCGTTGACCGTCACCAGGTGAACGCTGTCGCCACCGAGCGCGTTGAGGTAGGCGGGCAATGTCGCCACCAGGGTCTTGCCCTCCCCGGTACGCATCTCGGCGATCCTGCCCTCGTGCAGGGTGATACCGCCAATCAATTGCACATCGAAGTGGCGCATTCCCAGCACGCGACTACTGGCCTCGCGACACACCGCAAACGCCTCGGGCAGAAGTTCATCCAGGGATTCTCCCTCGCTGAAGCGCTGGCGAAACTCCGCTGTCTTCGCCTGCAGGGCGGCGTCGTTGAGTGCGGCGATCTCCTCGGCGAGGGCGTTGATACGGACAACACTCTTGCCCATACGCTTTAATTCACGATCGTTTTTCGTGCCGACAACTTTTTTAAGCAGTTTTCCAATCATGTTTGAAATCTAGCGTGATAAATTGATAAGAGGGGTAGAGACCACAGCGGCACAGTAAAGCGGAAGGAGGGATAATTGGCAAGCCCGGCCGGCTCTTTTGCTGAGAGAAATAAAGCCATCGGGGAAATTATCGCCGGATCCCATGAAAACCTGGCCTGGCAGGGTGATTTTCCTCGACCGTCAGCCGCTCACTCCACCGGGACGGGGCGACCGGTACAAACTAAAGACCACCGGCGCGAGCAATATAAGTAGCGGGATTCTCCGGCTTGCCATTGCGGTAGACTTCGAAGTGGACATGGGGTCCTGTCGAGCGGCCGCTCGACCCCATACTGGCGATGACCTGGCCTTTTTTAACCACATCCCCTACCGCCACTCGATTCTTGTCGTTGTGAGCATAGCGCGTGACATAACCACCACCGTGGCTGATTTCAACCATCAGACCATAGCCGTTACGGCCGTCGGACCATGTCACCACACCGGAGGCCACCGCCACCACATCGGAACCGAGCTGACCGGCAAAATCCACACCGTTGTGCCACGCCCGGCGCCCCTTGAAGGGATCTATTCGATTGCCGTATTTGGAAGACATCCAACCCTTGCGGATTGGCCGCCCCGCCACGGATAATTCATCCTGCAATTGGCGGTTGACCAGCAGGCCGGCCATGATATCCAACTGCTGCTCCCGGTCCAGTATCTGCTGCTCGAGTTGATCGAGTACCTGGATAAAATCGGGAGCACCGTAGGGTTCAGCCCCGGCCTCGACATCCGGACCGCCGATCGCCGGGGCCTGGCTGAAATCGAATTCCTTGTTGTCCAGCTTCGCCACCGCGGTTACCCGCTCGCCAAGGGCGTCGAGGCGGATCAGGCGGGCTTGCAAGCGGGCCATGCGCACGGTCAGGGCCTCGAGTTCCCGGCGGGAGTTCAGTTGCACTTGTTGCAAGTCCTGCTGCTGGTGCTCCAGGCGCTGCTCCCAGGCAAGCAGCACCCCGGCCGGCAGCATGCCGGCATCGACCCAACGCGCCAGCTTAAAACCTCCCAACACCAACATCGGGGGTAAGAGCAGGAGCAAGCCCACGGCAATCGAGGCAGTGCGGCGGGAAACGCTCAAATTGCGCACCGCTCGTGGTTTTTCCGGGTCAAATATGATTATCTTCATATCTCCAAGCATTACCTGACAAGCGGCGCCAGGCCAGTAAATATGGCCGGTACAGCTGTGCAATTTTAAACCATTAGATAACGAAGGCCGCCGGCAGCTACCAGCGGGGGCGCATTAAACCAGAAATGAGAGCTTTTAGACAGCTAAAACGGGGCTACTATACGAAATTGGGGCTTGCGCGGGGTCTTCAAAGGTTACCACTTCCCAGGCATCCTCTTCAGCAATGAGCTTTCTGAGTACGGCATTATTTAGGGCATGGCCGGATTTGACTGCACGAAATTCGCCAATCAGGCTGTTCCCCAACAGGTACAGGTCACCGATGGCATCCAGAATCTTATGTTTGACGAATTCGTCCTCGTAGCGGAGCCCGTCTTCATTGAGAATCCGGTACTCGTCCACCACGATAGCGTTATCCACACTTCCCCCCTGGGCCAGGCCCTGGGAGCGCAGGTATTCTATTTCATGCATAAAACCAAAGGTTCTCGCCCGGCTGATTTCCTTGACGAAGGAGGTGCTGGAAAAATCCACCTCCGCATGGACCTTGCGACCTTTGAAAACGGGGTGATCAAAATCGATGGTAAAGGCGACCTTGAAGCCGTCGAAGGGAAGTAAGCTGGCTGTCTTATCGCCGTCGGTGACGGTGACCTCTCGCTTGATGCGAATAAACTTCTTCGCCGCGTCCTGCTCGGTGATCCCCGCGGACTGGATCAGGAACACAAAGGGCCCGGCACTGCCATCCATAATCGGCACTTCCGGTGCGCTCAGTTCGACACAGGCATTGTCGATTCCCAGCCCGGCCATGGCCGAGAGCAAATGCTCGACCGTAGATACCTTGACTTCGCCCTTGACCAGGGCCGTAGACAGCCGTGTATCGCCGACATTGCTGGCCCGCGCCTTGATTTCCACTACCGGGTCGAGATCGACGCGACGAAATACGATACCGGAATCCACCGGGGCCGGTTTCAGGGTTAAGTAAACCTTCTGCCCGGTATGCAAACCCACACCGGTGGCACGAATTTCGTTGCGTAGAGTTCGCTGCTTGATCATGGGCGCTCAATCCTGCTCGCTACAGCATCCATGGCATTCACTCAATGAATGCAGGTTTTTCGGCCATAGCTGCTATTTATAATGCATCTGTGTGCTTATTAATTTTGCCCCCCCGCAAAGAGGCCTTATCTCCACAGTGCATTTTGGCAAGAACGCGCCACCATACCATACGTAAAAGCCACGACACCGCCGGGCCTACGTTTTCGTAAGCTCGCCAAAAATAGCCCGGCGCAAGCGCCGGGCCTGGCAAGAGAGCTGGTCAGGTAGTACCTGTGACGCCTAGTCTGCCTGGCGACGCAGAAAAGCGGGAATATCCAGATAATCCATCTCGCTCTCCCGCTTGCCCCGGGTATTCCCTGCCACGACTTCCCCGGGTGCTTCGGCAACTTTTCTGTTCCGGCGCATTACCGTTGGTCGATCGAGATCGCTATAGTCGCCACCCACGGGCCGCGGGGCATTCTCGACCAGCTTTACCGGAGCGGATCCCGAGGCTTGCTCGCCCAGCCCTGTCGCCACGATGGTGACTCGCACTTCGTCCCCGAGGGTGTCGTCAATGGCTGTCCCGATCACTACCGTGGCTTCCGGCGAGGCAATTTCTTCCACCGTATGACCGACATCGGCGAATTCTCCGAGACCGAGATCCCTCCCCGCCGTGATATTCACCAGAATACCGCGGGCGCCGTTGAGGTTGATGTCATCGAGCAGTGGGCTGTTGATAGCAGCCTCCGCCGCCTCGCAAGCGCGACCTTCACCGCTGGAACGGCCGGTGCCCATCATCGCCATGCCCATTTCCGACATCACGGTGCGCACATCGGCAAAGTCGACGTTGATGATGCCGGGGTGAATGATCAGGTCGGCAATACCCTGCACCGCGCCCAACAGAACATCGTTCGCTGCCTTGAAGGCTTCCAGCAATGACGTGCCCTTACCGAGAACCGGCAACAAGCGCTCATTGGGTATGGTAATCAAGGAGTCGACATGCTCGTGCAGGCCACGCAAGCCCTCCTCCGCAATCGCCATCCGCTTCTTGCCCTCGAAGGGAAACGGTTTGGTTACAACCGCTACCGTGAGTATTCCCAGCTCCCTGGCAACCTCGGCGACCACCGGTGCGCCGCCTGTGCCGGTACCGCCGCCCATACCCGCGGTAATGAACACCATATCGGCACCGCTGAGAACTTCCGCAATACGGTCACGGTCTTCCAGGGCGGAGTGACGTCCAATCAAGGGGTCGGCGCCGGCGCCAAGTCCCTTGGTGATATCACCGCCCAGCTGCAGCACAGTCCTGCTAGCCACGTCAGCAAGGGCCTGCGCATCTGTATTAGCACAGATGAACTCAACCCCATCGACATTGCTGTCGATCATGTGTTTAACGGCATTGCCGCCACCACCACCGACACCGATGACCTTTATAACTGCACTCTGAGGTACATTATCAACCAGCTCAAACATTTTTGTTACTCCCTTTCGCCAATGAATCAATCGAGTTTTCCGGCGGGATAATCCCTCCGGCCGACCCAACTGAAGTTAAAAATTGCCCTGAAACCATTGCTTGATTCTTTGGAAAAACCCCGGCGCGCTCTGACCTGCGCGTCGACTCCGGGTCTTTTGTTGTTCCATCCCGTATTGCAGCAAACCCACGCTGGTGGAATAAATCGGGTTCCTGACGATATCGCTCAGTCCCGCCACCTCCTGCGGCAAACCCAGCCGCACCGGCATGTGAAATATCTCTTCCGCCAGCTCAACCGCGCCTTCCATCTTCGAGGTACCCCCGGTCAGGACGATGCCCGCGGGAATCATATCTTCAAAACCACTACGTCGCAGCTCCGCCTGCACCAGGGTAAAAAGCTCGTCGTAACGGGGCTCCACCACCTCGGCCAGGGATTGCCGGGACAATTCCCGCGGCGCCCGGTCCCCCACGCTGGGTACGTTTATCGTCTGGTCGATGCCGGTGAGCTGGGTCAGCGCACAGGCATATTTAATCTTGATTTCCTCCGCGTGCAGAGTGGGCGTTCGCAGCGCCATTGCAATGTCGTTAGTGACCTGGTCACCCGCTATCGGAATCACACCGGTGTGCTTGATTGCACCTTCGGTAAAAATCGCGATATCACTGGTGCCGCCACCGATATCGACCAGACAGACTCCCAGCTCCTTCTCGTCTTCCGTCAGCACCGAATAACTCGACGCCAACTGTTCGAGGATGACGTCGTCCACTTCCAGGCCGCAGCGGCGAATACACTTTTCTATATTCTGTATCGCGTTGACGGCGCAGGTCACCAGGTGGACCTTGGCCTCCAGCCTCACACCTGACATGCCCAGCGGCTCCTTGACGCCCTCCTGGGTGTCAATAATGTATTCCTGCGGCAGGATGTGCAGCACCTTTTGATCGGAGGGTATCGCCACGGCCTGGGCCGCGTCGATTACCCGATCGAGATCCAGCGCCTGAACTTCCCGGTCGCGAATCGCGACAATGCCGTGGGAATTGAGGCTGCGAATATGACTGCCGGCAATACCGGCAAAAACCGAGTGAATCTGGCAACCTGCCATCAACTCCGCTTCCTCGACAGCGCGCTGGATCGACTGCACGGTCGATTCAATATTCACCACCACGCCCTTCTTCAATCCACGGGATTGATGGGAGCCGATACCGACGATTTCGATAATGCCGTCTTTGTTGATCTCCCCAACCAGCGCGACGACTTTTGAGGTGCCGATGTCCAGACCGACGATCATGTTTCCTTCGTTACCACTGCTCATACATGTTTACTCTCTGGCAAATTCTTTGTCTTACTCACCGGCAGTCTCCGGCCGGTGCGACCACTGCACTGCGAGACCATTCTGGTAGCGCAAATCAATTCGTTGAATATCCGGCAGGTACTGATTGAGGGCGTGATCGTACATGGCGAGGAATCGCCGTAGCTTCTGCACCACCTGATCCCGGCCAAATACCAGCTCCACCCCGCTCTTTAACGCCGTGCTCCAGCCCCCTCTTGCGCTCAAGCGCAGCGACTGCACAGCCATGTCCCGATTATCCAGCAACTGGCCAAAATCGATGTACCGCTCCATCACTTCGCGCTGGCTACCTTCCGGCCCATGCAACAAGGGCAGGATTTCCATGATCTCGGCACCGCCAGGGGAGAACAGCGTGCCCTTATTGTTGATGAGCATCTGCTCGCCCCACCACGCGATGGGCGTTTGCTCTTCCACCGCGATAACCAGGCCATCCGGCCAATCCCGCTTTACCGCCGCACGGTAGACCCAGGACAATGCCTCCAGCGACTCCCTCAATTCAAGCAGTGGAATCGTCAGGTAGTCATTGTGGATAAAGGGCGCCACCGCTCGCTTGACCTCATCCTGTTGCAAATAGCGGAAATCACCTTTCACACTGACCTGGCGTACCGGTCGCTCCAGCAGATCGTCGGCCCTGAACAGCAGTGCGCCCGCGCCCGCTACCAACATCACCAGCACCACGCTCTTCATCACCAGCCGTGCGTCGATATTCGGTCGCGCAATCAGTCGCACCCGGGCGCCCCGGCGAGTTGCACCCCGACGTCGACTCTGGCTGCGGCTAGCAGGCATGTTCAGCGCTCCCCGGCGATACCTGTAAATCGAGGCTGGAGGCCAGGATGCGCAGCACCAATTCCTCAAAACTGTAGCCGGCTGCCCGTGCCGCCATCGGCACCAGGCTGTGATCCGTCATTCCCGGAATGGTATTGACCTCCAGCAACTGGAACCGGCCCGCCGCGTCCTGCAAGACATCGACCCGCCCCCAGCCACTACAACCCAGGCTTTGATAAGCCCGCAGCGACAGTTTCTGCAATACTGCCTCCTGCTCTGGCGCCAGCCCGCAGGGAATCAAGTAGCGGGTATCGTCGGCGACATATTTGGCGTCGAAGTCGTAGAAGCCGTGGTCGGTCTCCAGCTTGATCACCGGCAGCGTCTCATCGGCGACGATGGAAACCGTGTATTCACCCCCGTCTATCCAGCGCTCGGCAAATACCAGGCTGTCGTATACCGCGGCGGCATGGTACGCCTGCTGCAGCTCAGAAGATTTTTCCACCACGGCCATACCGATACTGGAGCCCTCGCGAGCCGGTTTGACGATGGCCCGACCCGCCAATTTTTGCATGACGTCGTCCCAATCGCTGTCCGCGAACAGCTGGATGCAGGCCGGTGTCGGCAATTCCATGCCGCACCACAGTTGCTTGCAACGCCATTTATCCATCGCCAGCGCGGAGGCGAGCACACCGCTGCCGGTATAGGAGATACCCAGTGAGCCCAGCGCACCCTGGATCGTGCCGTCCTCTCCCCCGGGGCCGTGCAAGGCAATAAACGCGTGGCGAAGCCCCGCCTGGCGCAGCTGCGTGATCCAGTCCTCCCTGGCATCGACCAACACCGTATCGATGCCGCTGTCACAAAGGGCTTCATAACAAAACCGCCCGCTTTTCAGAGAGATTTCACGCTCGGCGGCGGTACCGCCATAGAGTACCGCCAGCGGTGATTGCAACCGTGCCGCGACGGCCTGGGCAAGCTCCCTGCTCATGATGTGGCGCTTCCCCCGACAATGTCCTGCAAGGCCAGAGCCCTGGCCAGTACGCCGACATCACCCGCACCCTGGGTGAGGACGATATCCCCGGCGCGCACCACATCCCGGAGCACATCCGGGGCCTGCTCGATTCCCGAGACATAGATCGGCTCCACCGCGCCGCGCTGTCGAATACTGCGACACAAACTCTTGCTGTCGACACCGGGAATCGCTTCCTCCCCCGCGCTGTACACCTCCAGCAACAGCAATTCATCCACCGTCGACAACACCTCGACAAAATCTTCGTAGAGATCACGGGTGCGGGAATAGCGGTGGGGCTGGTACAGCATCAACAGGCGCCGCTCCGGCCAACCCTGTCGCACCGCGGCCACTGTTGCCGCCACCTCGGTCGGGTGATGCCCGTAATCGTCCACCAGCATCGCGCTGCCGTCCCCGACCGGGTACTCGCCGTACACTTCGAATCGGCGGCCGACACCCTGGAATTTTTCCAGCCCAGCGCATATCGCCGCATCGTCAACTTTCTCGTCGGTCGCCACGGCCACCGCCGCGGTTGCATTGAGTACGTTGTGCACCCCGGGAATATTCAGGGTCAGGGACAGCTCCCCCAGGCCGTCGGGCCGATGCACGGTAAACCGGCTCTGCATGCGATCCAGCTCCAGGTCACTGATGCGGTAATCGGCCTTGTCACTGAAACCGTAGGTCACCAGGGGCCGCGCCACCTGGTCGAGCAAACGCTCCACCACCGGATCATCGATACACAACACCGCCAGCCCGTAAAAAGGCAGGTTGTGCAGGAACTCGACAAAGGTATTCTCCAGGCGGCTGAAGTCTCCACCGTAAGTCGACATATGGTCGGCATCGATATTGGTCACGATTGCCACCATGGGCTGCAAGTGCAGGAATGAGGCGTCGCTCTCGTCGGCCTCCGCCACCAGGTAGCGACTTTCGCCGAGGGCGGCATTTACCCCCGCACTATTGAGCACGCCACCGATAATGAATGTCGGGTCGAGACGGGCCTCACCTAGTACTGACGCCAACAAACTGGTGGTGGTGGTTTTACCGTGGGTCCCGGCAACCGCGATACCGTGCCGGTAACGCATCAGCTCGGCTAACATTTCGGCCCTGGGGACAATGGGTATACGATTCTCCCTGGCGTATACCAGCTCGTCGTTATCATCGGGTATCGCCGTCGAGCACACCACGACATCGGCGCCGATGACGTGGTCGCGGCAATGGCCGATGCCGACACGGGCGCCCAGCCGCTCCAGCCTCTGGGTCACTGCGCTGGCCCTGGCGTCCGAACCGGAAATCGCATAACCCTGGTTGAGCAATACCTCGGCGATACCACACATTCCGGCGCCGCCGATACCGATAAAGTGAATCTGTCCGATGCGACGCATTTCCGGCACCTGGAAAGCTGTTCCAATTTCAGGCATGAGCCACCTCCATGCACTTCGCGGCGACCTGCTCAGCCGCATCCGGCCGCGCACAGGCCCGCGCTCGCTCGGCCATGGCAATCAACACCGTGGGGTCTTGCGCCCAGGCGGTAAGCTGCCGCGCAAGTTTCTGCGGCTCGAGTTCATCCTGCGGAACCAGTAGCGCCGCGCCGCGTTCACTCAACCAACGGGCGTTCCGGGTCTGGTGGTCGTCGATGGCATGGGGGTATGGCACCAGCAGCGCGGGAAGACCCGCGGCCGCCAGCTCCGATACGGTGAGCGCCCCGGCACGACAAATCACCACATCGGCCCAGCTATAGGCCGCCGCCATATCGTCGATATAAGGCTCGACCCGCGCTTCGACTCCCCTCACCCGGTATTGCTCACGGCTTGCCTCACAGTGTTGGCCCCCGGTCTGGTGCCACACTTGCGGTCGCCGTTCCGCCGGCAGTTGGCTGAGCGCCTCGGGGAGAATCTCGTTGAGCGCCAGCGCACCCAGGCTACCGCCCACAAGCAATACTCTCATGGGCTGGTGCCGCCCCAGGCCACGCTCGGCGGGTGGCGCAATGTCGGCGATATCGCGGCGTATCGGATTGCCGGTATAGCGCGCCGTGGCAGAGCCGAACGCGCCCTCGAAACCTTCCAGTACCGCACAGGCAAAGCGCGACAGGATGCGGTTGGTGGTGCCGGGCACCGCGTTCTGCTCTTGTATCACCAGCGGGATACGCAGTAGCCAGGCTGATAGTCCCCCTGGCCCCGAGGCGAAACCACCCATACCAAGGACACAGCCAGGCTTGAAGCGCAGACATACCCGAATCGCTTGCAGCAGGGCCAGCGGCAACAGGAAAGGCGCCTTGACCAGCACTGCCAGTCGCTTGCCGCGCAGGCCGGTGACGCTCAGGCAGTTGAGCCGAATGCCGGCCTCGGGAACCAACCGTGCCTCGATACCCTTGCGGGTACCGAGCCACTCGACATGGTAGCCGGCATCCTGCAGGCAACGAGCCGTCGCCAGGGCGGGATAGACATGGCCACCGGTACCGCCGGCCATAATCAGGATATTCCTTGCGCCACGTTTGCTCACTGCTTGCCGCACCCCTCTGCTTCGAATGCCGCATCCCCGTCGCGCAGGGTCAGCTCCACCCGCCCGACCAGGGCCACCAGCATCACACAGGTAATCAGGCTGCTACCGCCGTAACTGAAGAACGGCAGGGTCAAACCCTTGGTCGGCAAGATCCCCGTGTTGACCCCGACATTGATAAACACTTGCAGGGCTATCAATAGTGCCGCGCCGTAGGACAGATAGGCACCGAAGCAAAAGCCCCTGCGCTCGGCCTGGCGAGCCACCAGCAACATGCGAGCAATCAGCACGGCGAACAGGGCGAGCACCAGTATGACGCCGACCGCCCCCATCTCCTCCGCCAGAATGGCAAAGACAAAATCGGTATGCGCCTCCGGCAGGTAAGACAATTTCTGCACGCTGTTGCCGAGCCCGACACCGAACCACTCGCCGCGGCCAAAGGCGATCAGGGCCTGCACCAATTGATAGCTGATGCCGAACTGGTGATCCCAGGGGCTGGTATAGGCCAGCATCCGCTGCATACGGTATTCCGATGTCATCACCATGGCGCCGGCCGCCAGTGCGCAAACACCGACCAGGGCCATAAACTGCCACAATCGCGCGCCCCCCAGAAACAACATGCCCATCACGGCACCCATCATCACCACGGCGGCACCAAAATCCGGCTCGGCCAGCAACAACACGATCAGCACCACCATGACCGCCAGTGGCTTGAGAAAGCCGCCCAGCCTGGATCGCACCTGGTCCTGCCGCCGCACCAGATAGCCGGCCATATACACCACCACAATCAGTTTGACGAATTCCGATACCTGCAGCGTAAACGGCCCCAGCGCCAACCAGCGCTTACTGCCGTTGACCTCTCTACCGAGCAGCAGAACCAGGCTGAGCATGGCGATACCCAGCAGCAACAACCACCAACCATGGCGACGCAAGGACTCCAGCGGAATTTGAAAGGCGACGACCCCGGCCGCCAGGGCAATGATCAGGTAGACGCCGTGGCGCTGCATATGGTGCAGGGGGTTCTGGTACTCCATTTGCGCGAACTCGACGGATGCCGACGCCATCGCCACGTAGCCGATCGACAACAGGACGACCAGCACAGAGCCGAGTACCGGGTCAAAAGACATGACCCTGGTGCGCGGAATTTGCAGCGCCAGCTCACTCACTCCGGGCACCTCCGATGTACTGACGCGCCAGCGCGGCAAATACGTCGCCCCGCTGTTGGTATCCGCTGTACATATCGAAGCTGGCGCAGGCGGGGGACAATAACACCCGGTCCCCGGCACCGGCCATCGCCGCGGCGGCATTCACCGCGCTGTCCATGTCATCCACCAGGACCGTGTCGACACTGTCACCCATAACACCGGCTATCTCGGCCGCCGCCTCGCCCAGTAGCACCAGGCCCTTGAGCCGGGGGGCAAGCTGTAGCAAGGGGCGAAAATCCGCGTCCTTGCCCTGCCCACCCGCGATCAGCACGATATCCCCCGGTCGCCGGGAAAGGCCGCCCACTGCAGCCTGGGTGGCGCCGGTATTGGTCGCCTTGGAGTCGTTGAAAAAGGCCACGCCCGCGGACTCGCCCAACCACTCACAGCGGTGGGGCAGCCCGGGAAAAGTCTCCAGTACCGACAGCATGGCGTCCAGTTCCAGGCCCGCCGCCTCGCCGAGGGCCAGTGAGGCCAGGGCGTTGAGTATATTGTGCTCGCCGTGAAGCTTCATTTCGGCAACCGGCATCAAGCGCTTATTGCCGCGGGCGAGCCAGCGCTCCCCGTCGTATTCACACACGCCGTATTGATTGAGGTCGGGGCGATCCAGACCGAAGGTGATACTGCTCTGCTCGCGGGTGAGCATGGGCCAGGTCAGTTTGTCGCCCCGGTTGTATACCACACGGCGACAGGCGCGATAGATACGTTGCTTGACCTGTTGATAGGCGAGCAGACTGTCATAGCGGTCCATATGGTCAGGGGACAGATTGAGTACCGTCGCGGCTTGCGCACCCAGCGCACCACAGCGCTCGAGCTGAAAGCTGGACAGCTCCAGCACGAACAGGTCATAGGCTTTCTGCTGGTCGAGCAAGTCGAGGACCGGGGTGCCGATATTGCCACCCACCGCGGTTCGCACGCCTGCCTCCTCGGCCATCAAACCCAGCAGCGTCGTCACTGTGGTCTTGCCGTTAGAGCCGGTTATCGCCACCACCGGGGCATCGATCTCCGCCAGCAGCAAATCGATATCACTGAGTAGTATCGAGCCGCCGGCCATGGCTTGCTGGATCGCCGGATGTCCGAGGCCGATGCCCGGGCTCACCAGTAGCGTACTGTATTGCTGCAGGGTTTCAGCTTCGAATTCCCCCAGGTAAAGCGGCGAGCCGGGATAGCGCCGGCGAAATTCATCCGCGTCCTGTTCGCTCATCGCATTGTCGAAAGCCGCGAATTCGCGCCGCCGCGACTCCAGATAGCGGGCGCAGGACATACCGGTCACACCCATCCCGAGTACCGCTGTCCTGTTGTCTGTGGCAATCGTCTCGATCACGG
>JAUXCW010000234.1 GCA_030618705.1 Gammaproteobacteria bacterium
GTGGCTGCCATCGATACATCCGCTGATCGTTTGCAGTAACAACAGCGCGATGGCCGCAAATAGCCCTGAGTATTTCTTCATGTCTCGTGCTCTCCAAGCCAGGAGGAAATCGGGGACGCCCCTATTTTTGGTCACTGTAGTTTACTGGAAATGGGGACGCAACCCTTTTCTCTTTGGGAGAAAAGGGTTGCGTCCCCATTTTTAAGAACCTGCATGCTATTCCAATGGAGAAACAAGATAGTCGGCAGAGCCTACATCTTTCGAAACGCCGCGCCCCAGGAAATGCCCCCTATCATTTGCCAATCCAGGTGGAAAAAATTCGGCCCAACTACTCCAACCACCGACCTCAACATCCTGCAGACCGTCCTCCAGACTAAAGGTGAACATTCGCCACTGAAACGCATCACCCCCGTCCTCAAACGCCATGTAATGGCCACGCATCGTGCCGTCTTCGCTGAGGCTCACGAACTCGCTGAATACAAAGCCGTCTGATCGTGCGGAGAGTGCCAGCTGATAGATTATGTCGCCATCAGGATCGTAGAACCAGGCAGTTCTCGCACTACAGACGGAATCAAAGCAGGGAGCCGGCCTTAAGCCTGGACTGAACCGTCTCGAATGACCCCCTGCCTGACCTGACCGATTAATGGCTTTTGCGATACTGTAACGGTTTCCGTCCGCAGCCGTATGGGTATCATCCGTAATACCCAATTTAATATGGGATCCGTTTTTGTAGAGCCAGGCCGTTTGCCCCAAATCATCCCTCGGCGCCTGGCTGGCCGGATCATACCGAGTGGAGTAGCCGATGATATGGCCGGCATCGTTCAGGTCTACAGCTCGACTTTCCCGCCTGCCGTCGAAGCGCGTATATTCCCGACCTGTCAATGTTATATCTCGGGTGACACCCTCATCGTGGAACCAGGCCGAGGTACCCCCGCCATTGGCGGTGCTATCGTTTACACCATAATAACTGCTAGACAGGCCGGCGACCTGGCCCGAATTATTGACTTTCAACCCACTGCTCGCGCTGTAGCCGTTTGACTCGGTGTGGTAGCTATCAGTATCTGTCAGTCCAATCTTGATCGTGCTACCGTCTTTGTAGAGCCAGGCAGTAAAGCCTATAAGGGAATCATTTGTGTCGAACCGCCACGAGGTGCCAATGGCATGGCCAACTTCATTTAGATCCAGGCTCAAAGAATCGCAATATCCTTTACCGGAATTTGTGGTATGTTCGGAGTCGGTCATGCCAATTCGGACTATCGTGGCATTACTGTACAACCAGCAAGAAGCATCACCACTATAATCGCTAATTGAAGCGCCAACCACATCACCAGGTTCATTGATCGCGCACCAAATCTCTTGCGGTTTTCCAGCTTCGCCAAGTTGCCCCGAATTCGTGAGATCAATAACCTGGTAGTCCCCGTCCGAGTACAGCCACGCTGATTGCCGATCCTCCTCTATAGTAATACCACAGACCTGGCCGGCATTGTTTATATCCAGGGCTTGACTGCTTTCTCCCGGCCCGGCACTTCCCAAGCCGGCCAGGCCTAGTTCTACATTTGCGCCATTGCGGTAGAGCCATGCGGTATCACTGCCAAGTAATACACTTTTAAGAGGATCGTCACAATCGCTGATACACCACACAGAGGCTGTCGAGCCAATGACATCCTCTGTGTCATTCATTTTCGGGCGTGTACGATGTGAGCCAAAATCAATTTCCTCACCCGGAGGAATTGGTATGCTGGTTATACCCACATTGCGTTGAACTTCACCCGCTTTGTAGATCCAGTGCCCCTGTTTGCCTTCCGTGTATCCCAGCACAGCGCCGGCTTCGTTGAGACTGATCGCAGAGTCATCCCCCGCCTCGTCGAACACTCCGACTGGATCAATACGATAAGAAGCCACGGTTGCGGGGCTGCCCGAGGGCGCTTCCAGCACAGTCGGTTCATGAATGGCTTGCTCTGTGATGGGTGGCAGCGCCACTGGCGGCGCTTCAGTAACAGGAGGTGAGTCGTCATCGCCGCCGTCACCACCAAACAAATCACAAGCCGATACCAGGCTCACCAGGGTTGCCAACAGAATTAAACGCACCAAATCCATAACCTTCACCCTCACTTGAATAACCCCACTACAATTAAGGTATCATCCTCGGCAATTAACCGCACTACACAGAAGTGCAATATTGAGGGCTTTATTGGGATCGCGTGATTTAAATCAACCGGGGGATAGAAAGCAGCGATGCTACGAGGGCCGGAATTAGCGTCCCCTATTTTACTGGATTCCTGCCTGCGCAGGAATGACGGGTGTTTACAACAAGCGGATAAAGCTGGAGCCCGGCTCTAGATCACCAGGTTGACAACGGTGACCAGGGTGGCCACGAAGAGGACGGTAAACAGTAAACCGGCGATAATAAAATGGAGCGGTTTGCCGCGACTGAAATCGCGCAACTTGTTTTCACGAGATTGCACACCGAAGCCGGCGGCAAACACACTCCCAACTACCTGGATGAGCGACAAACTCCCTTTGTCTTCCGGGTTCCCATGGGCCTTCGACGGAGTGGCAAGCTGTCCCATGTTTCCCCTTCTATGCAATACTGCTGTTTGTCAGAGGACATATTGCAGTATGCGTGCCAAGTCTGCGCGGCAAACGACCACCGAGAGTAAGATATTGATATGTATCAATATAATATCAATCGCCCGGAAGGACTCGGCAAATCAAACTAGCGTAGATGCCACCATTTCTGTCAATTATGGCAGGCAGGCATGTCATAATTGACAGTGGTCATGGCGATTCCCCGAGCTTTCTGTATAGGGTGCGCACACTGACACCGGCAATCCCGGCCACCTTCTCCTTGTCGCCATTGTACTTATCCAGCAATGAGCACAGATATGTGGTTTCAAGGGTTTTCAGGTCGACCTCCTCCGCCGCACTGCCGGATGCCGCGGGCTCCTGCAACGCGAGCGCATGTTCAATCACCTCCTTGTCAATTTTACCGCTGTAGGCCAATACCACGGCGCGGGCCAGCAGGTTGCGCAGCTCGCGAATATTCCCCCGGTAATCATGCCCCTGCAAGCGCTGCAATGCTCCCGCTGCGAGTTGGTAGTCGGGAGCCATATTGGCCAGCATGACCCGGGCGAGCAAGGGAATATCCTCTTGCCGTTCACCCAGGGAGGGCACGTGAATGGGAAATACGTTGATACGAAAATAGAGATCCTGGCGAAACTCACCCGCTTCGACCATCTGCCAGAGATTGCGGTGGGTAGCCGATACCAATCTGAAATCCGACCGCCTGACCCGGGTGCTGCCCACCGGCCGATAGGTACCCGTCTCGATCAATCGCAGCAATTTGACCTGCAAGGCATAGGGTATATCGCCAATCTCGTCGAGAAACAGGGTACCACCATCCGCCGCCTCCACCAGGCCCTGTTTGTCGTAGTTGGCGCCGGTGAAAGCGCCCTTGACGTGACCGAACAGTTCGCTCTCGAACAGCGATTGCGTCAGCCCCGCGCACTCCAGGGTGACCAGTGCTTTTTCCGAGCGCTCGCTGGTCTGGTGTATCGCTCGCGCCGCCAGCTCTTTACCGGAGCCCGATTCGCCCAGCAGCAGCACCGACGCCGTACCGGGGCCGACCCGGGAAATAAGTTCCAACATTTTATTAAAAGCGGGGCTCGCCCCCACCATCTGCTGCGGCGTATCGCCCGTGCCGGCCACCGGTACCGTTTTCAGCAGTTCGACGAAGTACTTTAAACGCCCCCGGGCGTCGGTGATGGGCAGCATCTCCACATTCACATGCTCGGGGCCACGGGGTGTCTGGTGGATATGCAGTACCCGCTCCTTCCTGCCGCTCGCCGTGGCGGCCGCCAGCGGGCAATCCTCCCCTGCCAGGTCGCAGGGTTGATCGTAGCCGTGGGATACGGCATAGCAATAAGCCGGCCCCTTCGACGCTATGCGGCCGAAATTTTCGCTGTAGCGATCGTTGGCCGCCAATATGCGGTAATCGGCGGACACCAGGATGGCCGGGCAGTCGTAACCGTCCAGCATACGGGCAATATCGTTATCGGTATCCCTGGCAATCAGTTCCATGACCTGTCAACTCTGGCAAAACGCCTGACAAAACTGACAGGAGTTAGAACACATTGCAATAGGTAACACACCGGAGCTTGCTAAAAATACCCGGATTGGTAACTATCCGCCCATGACATGGTTAGTGGGAATAATAATCGGCCTCGTGCTCGGCCTGACCGGTGCCGGCGGCTCTGTGTTCGCCGTACCGCTGCTTATCTGGCTGGTCGGGCTCGAACCTTCGCAGGCTATCGGTATCTCACTGGGCGCGGTGGCGGCCGGTGCCCTATTTGGCGTCGTCGCTCGCCTGCGCAGCGGCGAAATTCAATGGCTGCCTGCGCTGGTGTACGCCGGGCTCGGTTCTCTCTCCACTCCCCTGGGCACCTGGCTCAACCGCCGAATCGACGGCCAGTGGTTGATGATCGGTTTTAGCGTGCTGGTACTGATCATTGCCGCCAGATTATGGCACCAGGCCGGCACGCAGCCCGGTGACACGCGAGTGGTTCGCGGCAGCTTGCACCCGGCGGAGGATCAGGGTGGCGCCGTTTGCCGCATGATCGACAATGAGCCCTTCCGTATCGGCCTGCCCTGTATTGCCGGGATGAGCGCCGGGGCCCTGTTGACCGGCCTGCTGGCCGGCCTGTTTGGGGTTGGTGGCGGGTTTATCATCGTACCGACACTATTATTTTTGACCGGCATCAGTATCCGACAGGCCGTGGCAACCTCCCTGGTCGTCATCTGCGCGGTGGGCAGCAGCGGTTTCGTCAGTTTTTTGATAAGCGGCGGGAGCCCGGGGACACAGATACTGATTCAGGTCGCCATCGGCAGTGTCATCGGCATGTTTGCAGGCATTGTTCTCAGCAGGCGACTCAGCGGCCCCACCTTGCAAAAGACCTTTGCTGTCATGATGCTGTTTATCGCGCTGGCGACATTGTTCGATAACTTGAATTCAGGAGTATTGTAAGCATGTTATTTCGACAGCTATTCGACCACGAGAGCTATACCTACACCTACCTGCTGGCGGACGAGCAAACCCGAGAGGCGGTGCTTATAGACCCCGTCGATGTCCAGCTCGATTACTACCTCAGGTTATTACGGGAACTGGATCTAACGCTTACCGTTGCTCTGGACACCCATGTACACGCGGATCACGTCACGGCGCTGGGTCAGTTGCGGGAGAAAACCGGCTGCGTAACCATGGTCGGCCGTGAAGGACAGGTCGACTGCGCCTCGGAGGGACTGGAGGACGGCAAGAAAATACAGCTCGGTTCAATTGTGATCGAGGCGCGCTACACGCCCGGCCACACCGACGA
>JAUXCW010000023.1 GCA_030618705.1 Gammaproteobacteria bacterium
GGAGGAAAAGGGTAGCGTCCCCATTTTTCCGGTAGCGTCCCCATTTTTCAGTAGAGTCGGGGGATGACTAGAAGCTGGACCCGCCACCGGTTCGGCTTGTATTACCGCGAAAGCCACGCACACCACGGCGGGCCAGTGGTGGGAACTCCAGGCGGAAATCAACAAAGAGGGTTTCGTCGGTATAGTCATGGACCAGCGGCTCCGCATTGCTCAGTCTCTGCTCATGCACCGCGCCGGCGCTCAAGCGCCCATACCTAAACAACTGGAAGTCAAAGATCAGCCCCACCCGCAAGTAATCATCGACCCGGCCAATGGGGCTGTCGGTAAAGTCGATACTGTAATATTCACCTTCCAGGCGTGCGTCGACATAGCGGGTCATATTGTAATGCAGGGTGGAGTAGATTTGGTTTCGGACCTCGTCCCGGGCGGGAGCCTGAAAGCCCTCCTCATCGGCCCGCGCCTCGACAATCTGCTTGTCGAAGCGATATCCGATACTCCAATCCCATTGCCGGGCGGCGAATGCCAGGCCGTATCTCACATCCACCTGGGTGCGCGTTATCAGGGCCAACTGGCTAACGCTCGAATCCCCCGGATTATAGCCAACACCACCGACATTCGAATCCGACAGGCCGATCGAGGTATCGGTGAGGTCGTGAAAGGCCCGCAGCTGGAACATGTGGTTATCGTAATCGTAGTCGATAAAGGCGCGCAACAAGGTGCCCTGGAAGTCGTTATCGGAGTCATCGACGCCGGGGTCATTATTGCTGTCATCGCCCTGCATCCAGGTCTGGCCAAACTGGAAATCGTAGCTTAGCCGATTCAGGCGCGCGGAGTAGGAGACAAAGGCCTGGGCGCGAAGCACATCGTTCTGCACCGCGTCCGAGTCGTAGTCGATGCTCTCGACAAAAGCGTTCAAGCCGAATCTGTCCGTGGTCGAAATGCGATGCTGCCAGAAAGCCAGCACGCCGGGGCGCTTACTGCCGACCCCGCCGCTATCCTGGAACCTCACCGCACGATAGACCGGGGCAATATTCAGGGTGTCCACCTTGGTGATATGGCCGATAAACAAGGCGCCGATTTCCGTGGTGCTGCGCACCGAGCGGTTATCCTGGGTGTCGGCAAAGGTATTGTTGACAATAAGATCCTGGCGGCGGTTGTTCACGTACAGGTTAAAAAAGTCGACCGGCTGCCACAGGATCTGGCCGTAGCCCTCCAGGGTATTGCGGTCCTGGAAGGTATCGTTTACCCAGGCTTCTGTCGCCGCGCTGTATTCCAGATCGAGGAAAAGCTGTTCGGTATCCTGGTACAACCTGCCCCCAATCCGGGCACGCACCCGCGTATCTTCCTTTTCGTCCTCTTCGACCTTGGTGGGGTTGGTTTCGAACGCGGCACCGAGGTCGCCGAACACCTGCCATTTGAGGTCGGCCGCCTGGGCATTGCCGGCCACGAGCAAAGCCGCGCCACAACAGCACGAAAGTAGCTTGTTATTCATTTTTCCCCCAGCTTGAAAACGACAGCTGTTTTTTTAGTTGTTAAAAACGATACCCGCCAGTTTTTCACGGCTGACGGCGTCGATACCCGCCAGTATTTGCGCCTCCGTGGCCAGGCCGCTCGGCACGACCAGTACCGCGTAGTCACAGACATCGACCAGGATTCGCGCATCCGTGGACGAACTCAGCGGCGCCACATCGAGAATAATATAGCGGTCCGGATAGCGTTCTTTAACGCTGTTGATAAAGCGGTGCATGCGCTCACCGGTAAAAAATTCGGTGGCTGATTCACGCCTTTCCCCCACCGGAATCACCCGCAGTTGCGGGATACCCGATGAGTAGATGATATCATCTACATCCAATTCAGGATTTTCGAGGTAGTCCGTCAGGCCGTAATCGGGCTCCAGCACCAGCATGTCGCTGATGGCGGGATCATAGAGATTACAGTCGATCAGCAGCGCGGTTTTATGCTCCGCAAGGGCAAAAGATATCGCCATATTGGCACTGACAAAACTGGCGCCACCCTCGGCGCAGATAGAGCTCACCAGCAACACAAAGTTTTTACTCGGTGATTGCTGCAACAACTTGGTTCGTATCTCGCGGAAGGCATTCAGCATTTCACGCTGCTGCATCCCCGGGTAAATCATCTTTTTGGCATTGAGGTCATCGGTATCCATGCGACGAATTTCCGCCATCTCCGAGATAGCGCCTCGCACACCGGATTTTGCATCCTGTTTGCCCATGCTGACAATGTTTCGCAGTGCGTTTTCTTTGTCGTCCATATCGCCTTCCACTAAACGGTTTCAGTCAGGATCATGGTGACCAATCCTATATACACAGCCATCGCCACCAATGCCAGACTGCCGTACGCCAGCATATCGCTGCGCAACATTCGCTTTGCCACCGGGGTGTTGTAGTGCGGCACGACACCCAGCAGCATCACACCCTGTGGCAACAAATCCTGCAGCACAGTGGTAAAACGCACCCGCGGATCAATTAAAACATAGACCACCAACATGCCCAGCGGCAGCAAAAAGCCGATAAACGGGCCGACCAGCGCCAGGTGCCAGAATTGCAGCCCGGACGGAAACTTGGGGAATACCGCCGGCTGCTGCACCTTATAGGATACGCCCTGGCCCTCGATATCCAGTGTCATCGACAGTCTTGCCGCCTCCTTGCGCTGTAACATTTCCTCGTAGACATCCCGGGTCACATCGTAATCCCGGGTCAGTTCGGTCAGCTCGGCTCGTCGCTCCGCTATCCGCTCGGCCCGCTCGTATTCCTGGCCCAGCATCCTCTCGAGCACCGATTTTCTTTTCCTCATGGTGCCCTGATCCACGCGGGACTCAGCCAGGTTACTGCGCAGTTGCTGGTAGTATGGATTGGCGGCACCGGCCGCTGACGAGGCCGGCCCGATGGTATCACGCGCCTCTTCCTCAGCGATATCAGATTCCAGCTCCGTCATTTGCACCTTTAAGGACACGATATCGGGGTAGGTCTCCTGATAGGCCAAGCGGAGGGAATCGAGTTCCCGCTGCATTTCGCCCAGGCGCTCGACCATGGCATCAACCCGGGATCGCTTGGCAATAAAGCGCCCTTCGCTGTTGAGCTGGCTCTCCAGGGACACCGCACGGGCGCCCTGCTCATCGATGCGTATTTGCAATTCCTCGATCTGCTGGCGGAGCTCCTCGATGCGATTAGCGGCGGCCTGCGCCGTACCGTCGCGGTTGGAGGCGTTGAAATCCTTCAGGCGAGATTCCGCATCCTGCAATTTCCGCTGGTAGGATTTAACCTGCTCGTCAATAAATTGATACGCGCCACGGCTTTCCTCACGCTGGGTATTCGCCGCATCGGTGATAAACACCTTGATCAGTGCATTGTGAATATTAAACGACAGATCCGGATCGAGGTCGGTATAGGTGACGCGAAAATAATTTTCCCCTTCAGGCGCTATCTCGGTATTCAAGCGAATATGGCTAATAAAACCCTCGATGACCTCCGGCGGTGAGTTTTCGTCTACCAGCCCCGCTTCCTCCACCACCTGTTGCATGATACGGCTGGTATAGAGGATTTCCCGCGCCTTCGACGGGCGATGCAATTCGGTGGATACCGCACGCCCCTTTAACAGGGGCGTGATGATATTGGTGACATCCGCATACAGCAGCGAAGTCGTGATATATTGCTTGGGATACAGATACCCCGCCAACAAAACCACAAAGCTGGCGACGATAAAAATAGCCGCGACCCACGACTTGTAGTGAATCAGCTCTCGCGTTACCGCCTGAATCACCTGCTTGTAAAATGGAGCATCCATAGACTTCGCTCTTGAGTTCTATTGCCGGTTCATGGCTTAAAAGGATCTTTCGGGCACCGAAATAATATCCCCCGGAGCCAGCTTGTAATTTGTCTCAAGTTTTCCGCGCTTGAGGATATCCTTGAGATAAATGGGATAGGCTTTTACCTCACCATCCGCTGTCCGGTACAACTTGGACTTGTTTTCCGAGGCGAATTCGTTGGGCCCGCCCACCGAAAGCACCACATCCAGAACCGTCATACCCTTTCGGTAGGGGATGGAGGCCGGCCGACCCACAGCGCCGGTAACACGCACTGTGCGCTGGAAATCCGTGCTGGCCGGGTTGGTGACGATGACTGTCACCTGGGGGCTACGCACATATTCCGTCAACTTCGCGGTAATATCCGCCGCCAGCGCCTCACTGGACTTGCCTGCCGCCAGCATATCGCCAATCAGCGGCATGGATATCTTGCCATCCGGCCGCACCGGCACGGTGATCGACAGATCCGGGTTGCGCCACACGCTGACAGCGAGCATATCCGCGACCCCGATCCGGTACTCTTCTTCGCTATAGCCAACCCGCGAATCCGGTACTTCTATAGGCCCGGCGCTTTCACACGCTATTAAAAACGTAGCAGCCAGCGCCATAGATAGCAATTTGAAAAAACCCATTTCACCATACCCCTTGTTGTACGTTATGTTTGAAATTTCGTCACTTGCCGAATCATCGGGCCCCGCTCCCCACGAGAACGACCTCGACCGTCTGCACCACTATCATCAGATCCAGCAGCAAACTGTGATTTTTTATATAGTATAGGTCGTAACGAAGCTTTTGAGCGGCGTCCTCAGCCGAGGCACCGTAGGGATAGCACAATTGAGCCCACCCCATGAGTCCGGGTTTCACTCGGTGCCGCTCGGCATAATACGGTATTTGCTCTTTTAATTCAGCCTCGAACTCGGGGCGCTCGGGGCGCGGGCCGATAAAACTCATCTCTCCCTTGAGAATATTGTAGATCTGCGGCAGCTCGTCCAGCCTGGTGCTGCGAATAATCCTGCCGACCCGGGTGATTCTGTCATCGTTTTCCCTGGCCCATACCGCACCGCTCGCCTCCGCATCGACCCGCATACTGCGAAATTTCATCAACTCAAAGGGTACGCCGTCCTGCCCGGTGCGCACCTGACGATAGATCACCGGCGCCCGAAAACCGCTCTCCAGCGCTATGGCCAGGGCGGTGAGCAACATAAACGGCCAAACCAGCAACAGCAACATGGTGCTGGCGAAGATATCAAAAGCGCGCTTGGCATAGGTACGAAAGGCATTGAAGCTGAAACCGTCGCTGAAGATCAGCCAGCCGGGATACAGTAGCGTCAGCTCTATCTGGCCCAGTTCCTTTTCACAAAAGGCGACGGCCTCCACAACATCGGCACCGTTCATCTTGCAATCCAGCAACTGGTCCATGGAAACGGCGCCGGAAAAACCCATACGCCGATCGTCCGGCGACACCACGATTTCGTCGATACCCCGTTCCAGCATATAGTCCGATAGCGAGCCCACGAGCTTGATCACCCGATTCGGCTCGACCAGGATTTTTTCCTCGCCGGAGGGGATGAAGCCCACCAGATCGAAGGCCCGCTGCCCCGAGGAGAGACAGACATTCTCCCAGATGTTTCGCGCCTTCTCGCCGGCGCCGATGATCACCACCCGCCGCCGCAGGGCCCCCGCATCGACCAGGCGGAAAAAGATCGAGCGAATAAACAACACCTCCAGGAGGGAAATCGTGATGACGAGGCTGGTAATGCCCGGCTCCAGCGAAAAAATCGGGATCACCAGGTTGGACAGGTAGAGCGCGACGCTTCCGAGCAGGCAGAAGCTCACCAGCGAACGTACCACCATGCCGGAAAACCCCTCCTTGAGCTGGGCGGCATAGACGGACATGGCGAGGTTACAGCACAATAGTACAAAGCTGACCCACATTGCCGGCAACAGCAAGTCCGACGACAGGTAATTTCGCGGGAAGGGCTCGAGGCTGTGCCGCAGCAGCACCGCAAGATAGACCGCACCGACAATCGCAAGGGCTTCCAGCATTGCGAGAATCACATAGGGGGTGCGAATGTAATGCTTGAATAGTCGAATATGGGCCACGCCCAATACCTTCCATTTTTAGGTCAGGGGTTGTGTGCACTACCGGGCGCCCTTCGCCCCGCTCGTGCCAAAACCAAGGTACAGATCGAAGGAAAATCTGCGATTGATGCCGGAACACCGGTCAGGTAGACAACAACTGTAGTGCGTAAATATAGCACACTGAATGTGCGAACCCGTCGCGCCGGCTTCAGGGTGCGCAATGATACCAGCTTTTTTTACCAGAATGACCACTTGACACCCAGGTCGCTGTTTTTTCTCATCAATCGGGGGGGCATACTCCACAGTAAAACGCAGCTGCAAACCATCCTGGCGGCTTGTGGTCGCGCCTGCTTTAGTCTTTAATTAGTGCCCGTCCAGAAACGGCAGATTCTGGAGAGGGCACGTATCCCCGCGCAGGCTGGGATCCATGGTCGTATGCGGTGCCCTTATGGCGCTGCTTGTCCGTATCCCCGCACAGGCGGGGATCCATGACAATCAACGACTTACTGGATTCCAGCCTGCGCTGGAATGACGAAACTATGTGTTTCTGGATGCGCACTAATTAGTGCCCTCTCCCCGCCTGCGCGAGGATGACGGAAACGTACGCTTAAATGGACGCTATTTGTCAACTGCTTTCACTCAGGGAAATGCCGTGAAACACAACACCACCGGGCCAGGGCAGTGCTGGCAGGATCTCCAGTCCGCCGCCAGTCGTTTGCAGCAAAAATCCATTACTGATCTTTTTGTCGATAACCGGCAACGCGCAAGCAGCATGCAGTTGCGGGCCGCGGGCCTGGTCCTGGACTACTCAAAAAATGCTATCGACCGTGGCGCACTCGATCTGCTGCAGGCCTTGTTTGAGGAATGTGACGTGGCGCATCGCCTCGCGGATCAACTCGACGGGGAAAACGTCAATAACACCGAGGATCGTCCCGCGCTACATACGGCTATCCGCGCGGTAGCCAATGACCAGACGTCCCCGGAACAGGCGATGATCGCCGCCGACCAAGGTCTCGCCGCCGACTTCGCGCAGAGCCTCTACCTCGGACAGCGCCGCGGCGCCGGCGGCGAAGTCATTCGCGACGTCGTCAATCTCGGCATCGGCGGCTCGGACCTCGGCCCGCGAATGGCAACGGCAGCACTCTCTCACTACATCGGTGGCAAGACGCGTGTTCACTTCGTGTCCAGCCTCGACGACAGTGAGCTCAATGACACACTGGGCGCGCTGGACCCCCAATCCACCCTGTTCCTGGTTTCCTCCAAATCATTTTCTACCGAGGAAACCCTGTTCAACGCACGGCTGGCCATCGACTGGTTCTGCCGGCAGCGCCCCCGCAGCGAAATAGCGGCACACTTCGCCGCCATCACGGGTAGTGCCGATGCCGCGATAGCCCTGGGCATCGATCCGGAGATGATATTCATGGTGCCCGACTGGGTGGGCGGTCGCTATTCACTCTGGTCCTCCAGCGGCCTGGCGCTAATGATCGCCGTTGGCGCGGATAATTTCAGGGAATTCCTCAAAGGGGGCTGGCTGATGGACCAGCACGCCCGCAATAGCGACTTTCACAGCAATATGCCGGCGATCCTGGCAGCGCTGGAGATCTGGCATCGCAATATCCTCGATTACTCGTCTCTCGCCGTCATTCCCTATAGCCATGAGCTCCGCTTGCTGCCCTCCTACTTGCAACAGCTGATAATGGAGAGCAACGGCAAGTGCGTCACCCGGGCAGGAGATCCGCTACAA
Organism: Gammaproteobacteria bacterium; assembly: GCA_030618705.1. Taxonomy (GTDB): domain Bacteria; phylum Pseudomonadota; class Gammaproteobacteria; order Pseudomonadales; family JAHEGP01; genus JAHEGP01. The sequence continues at coordinate 7,650 of JAUXCW010000023.1, forward strand.
CACTCGACTTCACCGCTGATCTGGGGAACGGCCGGTACCGAAGGCCAGCACTCCTACCACCAGCTGCTACACCAGGGCACCGATATCATCCCCGTGGATTTCATCCTGCCCCTGGGCCCGGGCGGCCCCTCAGCGGAAGCGGAAACGCGTCTGGCCAGTCATTGCCTGGCGCAGAGCAAGGCCTTGATGGAGGGCGTGTCCAGGCAGGCCGCCGAGCAGGAGATGCTAGAGCAAGGGCTTGACGATGCCGAAGCCGGGCGCCTTGCACCGCACAAGGCCATGCCCGGTAACCGCCCCAGCAATACCCTCGTCCTCGAGGGGCTGAACCCCCGAACCCTGGGTGCCTTGATCGCCCTCTACGAACACAAGACATTCCTCACCAGCGCCATATGGGATATCAACCCCTTCGACCAGTGGGGCGTCGAGCTGGGCAAGAAACTCAGCCAGGCGATCTTTCCGGTACTCGACGGCAGCTCCAAACAGCAATTCGACCCCTCGACAAATGCACTGATGGCGCTGTTCAGCGCCTATCGGCAAAAACAAACGTGACCTGGAAAAAGCTATATGAATGATATCGCGTCCCCCAGCACCAAACTCCCCAAGCCCGGGGAGGCCGTCATCGCCATTATCGGCCTCGGTTACGTCGGCCTGCCGCTGGCGGTGGAATTTGGCAAACAAATCACCACTTACGGCTATGACATCAACGCCAAACGCATCGGGGAGCTAAAAAACGGCCTGGACAGCACCCTGGAAACCACGGCGGAAGAAATTGCCGCGGCCGACAAGCTGAAGTTCACCGACGCCAGGGGCAACTTGCGCTCCGCCGAGGTGTTTATCGTCACCGTACCGACGCCGGTGGACGAGGACAAGCGCCCCGACCTGGGCCCGCTGGAAAAGGCCAGCCAGTTGGTGGGTGAGGTCATCCGCCCGGGCTGCGTGGTGATCTTCGAGTCCACCGTATTTCCCGGCTGCACCGAGGAAGTCTGCGTCCCCATCATCGAGCAATATTCCGGCCTGGAGCACAATGTGGACTTCACTACCGGCTACAGCCCGGAGCGAATAAACCCGGGAGACCGCGAACACCGGCTGACCAATGTGATCAAGATCACCTCCGGCTCCAACCCGGAGACCGCGGACTTTGTCGACCAGCTATACCGCTTGATCGTGCAGGCGGGAACCCACAAGGCCTCCTCGATTAAAGTCGCCGAGGCGGCCAAGGTCATCGAAAATGTGCAACGGGACGTCAATATCGCCCTGGTCAATGAACTGGCGCTTATTTTCAAGCGGCTCGGCATCGATACCCATGACGTCCTCGAGGCCGCCGGCAGCAAATGGAATTTCCTGCCCTTCAAACCGGGCCTCGTCGGCGGACACTGCATCGGCGTCGATCCCTATTACCTCGTCACCCGGGCGGAACGCGCCGGCTTCGAGCCGCGTATTATTTCAGCCGCACGGCTGGTCAATGAGTCGGTGGGCAACACGGTATCCACCGAGGTGATGCGACTGATGACGCAGAAGCGAATCCATATCGTCGATGCCAATATCCTGATCATGGGACTCGCCTTCAAGGAAAACTGCCCGGACCTGCGCAATACCCGGGTGATCGATATTATCCATGACCTGCAGCAAAGCAACGCGGTGGTAGACATATGCGACCCATGGGTCGATGCCGCGGAGTGCAAATCGGTCTATGGTATCGACGTCATCGAGGAGCCCGCAGAGGCCAGCTACGATGCCATCATCGTCGCCGTTGCCCACGACCAGTTTCGGCAGATGGGCCTGCAGGGTATCAAGCGCCTGGGCAAGGCAAATTGCATAATCTATGACATCAAGTATCTGCTGCCCAGGGATGCGGTCGACGGGAGACTGTAAGTGAAAGTACTGGTAACGGGAACGGCCGGGTTTATCGGCTCGGCAGTGGCGAAAAAGCTGCTGGATCGAGGCGATGAGGTGCTCGGCATCGACAATCTCAACGACTACTACGATGTCCAGTTAAAAAAGGATCGGCTCGCCCGCATACTCGATTACCCCGACTTCAACCATCTGCAGCAGGATATCGAAGACCCGGCCGCGGTGGCCGACGCATTCCGGCAGTTTCGCCCCCAGCGGGTAGTGAATCTCGCGGCGCAACCCGGTGTGCGGTATTCACTGGAAAACCCCGGGGTGTACGTACAATCCAATGTGGTCGGCTTCCTCAATATCCTCGAGGGGTGCCGTGATGCCGAGGTGGAGCACCTGGTCTACGCATCGACCAGCTCGGTCTACGGTGCCAATACCAACATGCCCTACTCGGTACAGCAGAGCGTCAACCACCCCCTCAGCCTGTACGCCGCGACAAAAAAAACCAATGAGGTCATGGCCCACTGTTACAGCCACCTGTTCCGCATTCCCATGAGCGGCCTGCGCTTCTTTACTGTTTACGGCCCCTGGACGCGGCCGGACATGGCGCTGATGACTTTCACCCGTAAAATGCTCGCCGGCGAGGCCATCGACGTATACAACTTTGGCCACCACCGGCGTGACTTTACCTATATCGACGACATCGTCGAGGGCGTCGTCCGCACACTGGACAAGGTAGCAAGCCCGAACACCGAATGGGACGGCCAACACCCCGACCCCGCCACATCGTCAGCGCCCTGGCGCCTCTACAATATCGGCAGTAACCGCCCGGTGGAGTTGAATCGTTACATCGAGGTGTTGGAGGATTGCCTGGGAATGACCGCGGAAAAAAACTTCCTCCCCATGCAGCCAGGCGATGTTCCCGATACCTTCGCCGATGTTGACTCACTCATTGAAGACGTGGGCTATAAGCCCGAGACCCGGATAGAAACCGGCATCGCCCGGTTTGTCGACTGGTATCGCGAGTATTACAGAGTATGAATGACACTTAGTCTTTACAGCAAATCCGAAAAGACAATACCTTCGCAAGTGTGTTGGACAAAGGATCGGGGCTCCCAGCCCAGGACTCGCCGTGAATACGTCCATGTAGGCTCGGGCGCCGGGTCCAACCGGCGCACGGTCCTGCCCTGGAAGCCCCGATCCCTCCGTACATATCCCTTAAATCAGCAAGTGCAACTACTATCAGATATAAAACAAACCTGTCGGTCGAATTCATTCGACCAATAATTGTGTCAATTGCCCCGAATCATCGCCAGCAATTCCGCGGTTTTGGACTCCATCAGGGCCGGGTCGGCGCGGCTTTCGACATTGAGGCGAACCACCGGCTCAGTATTGGACATGCGCACGTTGAAACGCCATGAGTCGAATTCCATACTCAGCCCGTCGACGTGCTCGACCGAACTGGCGTCAGCGGCATAGTGCTGTTCTATCTGTTTGAGCAGGCTGGCCGGGTCCGCCACCTCGCTATTGATCTCTCCGCTCACCGGGTAGGCTTTTTCCCGATCGGAAACCAGCTCCGACAGTGGCTTGCCGGTCTCCAGCATCAGCTGGCATACCAATAACCAGGGGATCATCCCGCTATCGCAATAGGCAAAATCGCGAAAATAATGGTGGGCGCTCATCTCTCCGCCGTAGACCGCATTCTCGCTGCGCATACGCTCCTTGATAAAGGCGTGGCCGGTCTTGCTCTGCACGGGCACCCCGCCCAGCGCCGTGACGATATCGATGGTATTCCAGGTCAGGCGCGGATCGTGTACTACTTTCTCTCCGGGATGGCGGCGTAAAAAGGCATCCGCCAGCAAGCCCACCAGATAGTAGCCCTCGATAAAACGCCCGCTTTCATCAAAGAAAAAACAGCGGTCGAAGTCGCCGTCCCAGGCAATACCCAGATCGGCGCCGTGTTCCTTTACCGCCTCGATGGTGACACCACGATTTTCCTCGAGCAAGGGGTTGGGTACACCGTGGGGAAAGGTGCCGTCGGGCTCGTGATACAGTTTGATAAACTCAAAAGGCAAATGCTTTTCCAGGGCGTCGATCACCATGCCGGCGCCACCATTGCCGGCATTGACGACAATCTTCAGCGGTCGCTGACGTGGCACATCGAGATAGCCGAGCAAATGCTCTATGTAGGCATCCCGGATATTGATTTCCTGGAAAGCGCCCTGCCCGGACAGGGTAAAATTGCCCGACTGCACCAGGGCCTTGATATCGAACAAACCGGTATCTCCGCTGACCGGCCGCGCACCCTTGCGCACAAACTTCATGCCGTTATAGTCAGAGGGATTGTGGCTTGCGGTCACCACAATGCCGCCGTCTACCGCTTCATTGAACGCCGCGAAGTAAATCTCCTCCGTGCCACACTGCCCGATCGAAAAGACATCGACGCCGGAGTCTTGCAGGCCGCGGCTCAATGCACCGCACAATGCCGGGCTGCTCAAACGTATATCGTAGCCGACCGCCACCGAAGAGGGCCGTATCACCTCGGCGTAAGCGCGACCTATGCGGTAGGCAATATCCTCGTTCAATTGATCGGGGACACGGCCACGAACGTCGTAGGCCTTGAAACAACTCAGATCCTGATCCTGGTCCATGCTCGTTCCGCTCAGCTTTGCAGATAAATATTCTGGTATACGTGGTTGGTCGCATCGACAAAACCATCGACACTGCCGCAGTCAAACCGTGTGCCCTGGAACTTGTAAGCCATGACGCAACCCTCACGGGCCTGTTTCAACAGCGCATCGGTGATTTGCACCTCACCGTTCTTGCCCGGAGGGGTGTCCTGGATAATATTAAAAATATCGGGGGTGAGAATATAGCGCCCGATGATCGCCAGGTTAGAGGGGGCATCTTCCGGCGCCGGTTTTTCCACCATATCATCAACCCGGTACAGGCCTTCTTTCATGCACTCTCCCGCAATCACGCCGTATTTGTGCACCTGGTCTTGCGGAACCTCCATAATTGCCACGATGGAGCAGCGGAACTGGTTGTATAGCTTCGCCATTTGCGCCATCACGCCCATACCCTCGCCGTTGAAGCACAGGTCGTCCGCCAGGATCACACCGAATGGCTCATTGCCGATCAGCGTCTTGCCGGTAAGAATCGCGTGCCCCAGGCCCTTCATCTCACGCTGCCGGGTAGAGGAGAACACCGCGCTATCGAGTACGCTGCGAATGCTGGAAAGGTATTCTTCCTTGCCGGAGCCCCGTATCTGGGTTTCCAGCTCGTAGCTGAAGTCGAAATGATCGGTAATCGCACTCTTGCCGCGGCCCGTAACAAAAGCCATTTCGCTCATGCCCGCATCGATTGCCTCCTCGACGGCATACTGTACCAGTGGCTTGTTGACGACCGGCAGCATCTCTTTGGGCATGGCCTTGGTGGCGGGTAAAAACCGTGTGCCGTAACCGGCCACGGGGAACAGACATTTCTTGATCATAGGGGTTCCTTTACTTCCTGAGGTCGGTATGACATGCAATCGTGTTGTGATATCGGTGCGCGGTGCAATCGCCTTCCACGGCAACAATTAGAAATGGCCGGCGCAGCGGTTTTTCTGTCGGGGATGAACGCGCCGCGTCCAGCCAGGGCCTAACGCTGGTTACTGCGGCCGATGGCGTAATAGCAAAAGCCCAGGTCCGTCAGGGTGTCCAATTCGTACTGATTGCGCCCATCGAAGACAAGCGGTGTTTTCATCAGGTCTTTCATCGCATTGAAGTCGGGTTGGCGAAAGCGTTTCCACTCGGTAACCAGCACCATTGCATCGGCAGACTTCAGTACATCGTACTGGTATTTGTTGAAGCTCAGTTTGCCGCTGCTGAACCAGGACTCGTCAAACTCCTTGCGCGCGGTCTCGAAGGCTATCGGGTCGTAGGCCTCCACCTCGGCGCCGGCATCGAGCAGGGACTGGATCAACACCACCGAAGAGGCCTCGCGCATATCGTCCGTCCCGGGTTTAAATGCCAGGCCCCAGATGCCGAACTTCCTGCCGGCGATATCGCCCTTGAAATGCGCCTGAATCTTGTCGAACAGGATGCGCTTCTGGATTTTATTCCGCGCCTCGACAGAAACCAGTACATCGGGTTCGAGACCGTGCTCCCGCGCCATGTGGATAACGGCTTTTACATCCTTGGGGAAGCATGAACCACCATAGCCACAACCCGGATAAATGAAGGAGTAGCCTATCCGGCTGTCTGAGCCTATACCCCTGCGAACGCTCTCGACATCCACACCGAGATTGTCGCAGACCTGGGCGACTTCGTTCATAAAGGATATTTTTGTCGCCAGCATCGCGTTGGCGGCATATTTGGTCATTTCCGCATCGCGGACACCCATAAACAGCATTCGATCGTGATTGCGCAGGAAGGGGCCGTAGAGCTGCTGCATTTTATCCCGGGCCTGCTCGCTATCGGTACCGATGACGACGCGATCCGGGCGGATGAAATCGTCGATCGCCGCTCCTTCCTTGAGGAATTCCGGGTTGCTCACCACATCGAAGGGAATATCCGCCGATCGCTTTTCCAACTCGGCCTGGATTGAAGCCCTGACCTTTTCGGCCGTACCGACGGGCACGGTAGATTTATCGACGACGACGGTGTAGTGATCCAGGTGCTGGCCGATCTCCGAAGCAACGGCCAATACGTAGCTGAGATCGGCGGAACCGTCCTCCTCCGGCGGCGTGCCGACGGCGATAAACACGAACTCCGCGTCGGCCATCGGCTCGGCCAGGTCGGTGGAGAAAGACAGGAAGCCTGCCTCCGCATTCTGCAAGACCATGGATTCGAGACCGGGCTCGTAGATCGGGATATCGCCCTGGCGCAGCGCCTCAATCTTGGCGGCGTCGATATCGACACAAGTGACATGATTTCCCATTTCCGCAAAACAGGTACCGGTGACCAGACCCACATAACCCGTCCCGACTATGACTATTCGCACGAACCGCAGTCCTCCTTAATACCATTGCCCTGCGGGCAAAGCCGCGAAGTATACCAGCAAGAGGTGCTTAGGCCACCCCCGGCCAATTCAATCTGGAAACCATAGCAGCAAATCCATTGGACAGCAGCTCCTAAGCCGGTAAAATTGTCACATTTCCCGGAGTGTGACCCTCCTGTCACCCATAATTTCAGCGCTGGCCAGGCAAGCCCTGCCACAGCATTGCGGAGTGCATGTATCCATGATTCAAAAGGAATCCTACGACAAGCAAGACCTGATCGAATGTGGCCACGGTCGATTGTTCGGGCCGGGCAATGCCCAATTGCCCACAGACAATATGCTTATGCTCGATCGCATCACCCACATCAGTTCCGAGGGTGGTAGCTATGGCAAGGGGCAGTTGATAGCAGAACTGGATATCAATCCCGACCTGTGGTTTTTCAAGTGCCACTTCCCGGGGGACCCGGTCATGCCAGGCTGCCTGGGGCTGGACGCAATGTGGCAGCTGGTGGGCTTTTTCCTCGGTTGGCGGGGCAATCCGGGCCAGGGTCGCGCCCTGGGCGGCGGCGAGATCAAGTTTACCGGCCAGGTACTACCCACGGCCAAATGCGTCACCTACACGCTGAACATAAAACGGGTGATCGAGCGAAAACTGATCATGGGCGTGGCGGACGGCATACTGGCTTGCGACGGGGAGCCCATCTACGAGGCAAAAGACCTGCGGGTAGGACTTTTTCGCGCTGAGAACATGAAATCCTGAGCTAGCGCCCTGCCGGGCAGGATGAGAAAAATAGCGGGCTTTAGAGTACAATACACACCGATGCCAGTACGGGCACATCTCCCGTTGAAACAATGAGGAAAGTGGTATGAAAAGGGTTGTCGTCACAGGTCTGGGCGTGGTGTCTTGCCTGGGCAATAGCGCCGCGTCCGTGGTCGAATCCCTGCGCAACGGCAAGTCGGGTATCACGCACAGCGCTACCTACCACGAAATGGGATTCCGCAGCCATGTGCGTGGCCGTCCCGAAATCGACCTCAAAGAGCATATCGAGCGCAAGGCGCTTCGATTCATGGGCGATGCGCCGGCCTGGGCTTATATCGCCATGCAACAGGCGATAGATGACGCGGGGCTCGAGCCCACCGATGTATCCAATGAGCGAAGCGGCATAATCGCCGGTTCCGGCGGCGCTTCCTCCGCCAATGTGGTCGAATCCGCTGACATCCTGCGCAATCGCGGCCTCAAGCGAATCGGCCCCTATCGCGTCACCCAGACCATGAGCTCCACGGTGTCTGCCTGCCTCGCCACGCCGTTTAAAATCAAGGGGGTCAACTATTCCATCTCCTCGGCTTGCGCCACCAGCGCCCACTGCATCGGCAACGCGATGGAGCTGATTCAACTGGGCAAGCAGGACATCGTGTTTGCAGGCGGAGGCGAAGAGGAGCACTGGACGTTGAGCTGCCTGTTCGACGCCATGGGAGCACTATCCACCAAATACAACGATACGCCCGAAACCGCATCCCGACCCTACGATGTGAGCCGGGACGGCTTTGTTATCGCCGGTGGTGCCGGCATGGTAGTACTCGAAGAACTGGAGCATGCGAAGGCCCGCGGCGCCAAAATCTACGCCGAGATCACCGGCTACGGCGCCACCTCCGACGGCTACGATATGGTGGCTCCCAGCGGCGAGGGTGCGGTGCGGTGCATGCGGCAGGCGCTGGCAACAGCCAGCGGCCCTATCGACTACATCAATGCCCACGGCACCTCGACGCCGGCCGGGGATATGCAGGAGCTAAAGGCAATCCGCGAAACTTTCAGCGGGGACAAGACTCCCCTGATCAGCTCCACCAAGTCCCTCGCGGGTCACTCACTGGGAGCGACAGGCGCGCATGAGGCTATTTTCAGCCTGTTGATGATGCAGCATGGCTTCGTCTCTGCCTCCGCCAACATCGTGGAGTTAGCTCCCGAGGCGGAGGGCCTCAACATCTGCGTCGAGCGCGTGGACGACGTCGATCTGCAACGTGTCATGTCCAATAGCTTTGGTTTCGGCGGCACCAACGCCACGCTGGTATTCGAAAAGCTCCAGGACTGAGTTATTCGGGGGAACAGCAAGCCTGGCCAAGGTGTGCGCGGCCTGCCCACGCCGGATCAGTAAAGCCAATCCTTGAGGGCAATCACCTCAACCACGTCACCTCGCCGGCAGGTGGCGCCGACAGGCATGACCACCAGGCAGTCGGATCGACTGATGACGGAAAGCACACCAGAGCTCTGGTTACTGAAAACCTCTGCAATTTGCTCCCCATCCGCCGTGGTACGCAAGCTGCCGCGCAGGTATTCCTGCCGGGTTCCGGCCTTCGGCCAATCAAAACCGGCCACCACCCGCAACGGTCGCGAGGGGGGTTCGAGTATGCCCTGCCGGGCGTAGAGATAGGCCTTGACCACCAGGCCAAAGGTCACGAAAGCCGCCGCGGGGTTACCCGGCAAGCCGAAGAAGGGCACACCGAGCACCCGACCGTAAGCCAGGGGCTTGCCCGGCTTGATCGCCAGCTTCCAGAGCTTGAGTTCGCCCAGGTTTTCGACCACCTCCTTGACGTAGTCTTCTTCACCCACCGACACCCCGCCAGTGGTGATCAACACATCACACTCCCCGGCCGCCCGGCGCAATAGCTGCTCGGTGTGCTCGGGCGTATCCGCGGCAATGCCGTAATCCCGGTATTCACATCCGATGGCCTGCAACAGGCCCATCAGGGTGTAGCGATTGGAGTTGTAGATCTGGCCCGGCCCCAGCGCATTGCCCGGCTCCTGCAACTCGTCCCCGGTGGAAAACATACCCACCCGCAACCGGCGCAATACCACGACCCCGGGAACTCCCACGGAAGCCAAAACCCCGATATCCTGGGGCTGCAAAAGCCGACCGCGGCTCAAGACCACGGTGCCACGGGCGATATCCTGCCCCCTGGGCCGAATATTCTGGCCGGCACTCACCGTTGATTGACACTCGAGCTGATCCCCCTGCCAGCGGGTGTTTTCCTGCATGATGACCGCATCGGCACCTTCGGGAACCGGCGCCCCGGTAAAGATTCTGGCGGCCTGTCCGCGCGGTAGTTCATGCCCTACGGCACCTGCCGCTATGCGCTGGGTAACAGGCAGTTTAGCCGGCACGCTGCGGACATCCCCGCTGTGCACTGCAAAACCATCCATTGCGCTATTGTCCCAGGGCGGCACGTCGACGGCGGCGACCACATCCTCCGCCAGTACCCGCCCGCAAGCCTGCTCCAGCGAAACCGACTGCGTGTCCAGCATTGGCCGGGCGTCGTCGAGAATTTGCTGCAGGGCCTCGGCCAGAGGTGTCATTGGAACTTTCGTGTGTGACACGGCAGGACTCCGATTGCTTGTGTGGTCTGGTGGCGGAGCGGCCCGCCGCCCTATCAGGATTGACGTACTTTGAGCACGCCGACGAAATTGCACGGCTTGTGCAGGCTATTGAGTTGCTCCTTCAAAATTCCCTCCCAGGCGGTACGACACGCGCCGGTCGACCCCGGCACACAGAACACCACTGTTTCGTTGGCAAGACCGGCCACGGCCCGGGATTGTACCGTTGAGGTGCCGATTTCCTGATAGGACAAATATCGAAACAGCTCGCCAAAGCCGTCGATGGGCTTGTCGAATAAGGGTGCCACCGCTTCCGGTGTCGAGTCCCTACCGCTAAAGCCGGTGCCGCCGGTCACCAGCACGACCTGTATATCGGGGTCGGCAATCCACGCGGATATCGCGGCTCTTATCTGGTAGATGTCATCCACGACGATGCGCTTGTCCCGCAAGCTATGGGACTCCGCTTGCGCGGCCCCGGCCAGGTATTGGCCGGAGGTGTCATCGGCTTCCGAACGGCTGTCGGATACCGTCAGCACGGCGATACCCAGTGCGTGCCGTTCCGTAAATGTGTGTTTTGTCATCGTTAACTCCTATAGGGTTACCACTTGTTCCACCGGCTGCTGCTCCTGGTATATCGTCTTCAGGATTCCGGTCATGGCGGAACGCCAGGGCCGCTGCTTGATACCGAAGGTATTGAGAATCTTATTGCAATCGAGAATTGGGTGCCGGGGCACCCGGGACTCCTCGCCCGGCCCGGTTTCGACCAGGCGAATGCGTTCGATATCGATTTTTCCGTACTGCGCCGCCATGGTGATAACGGTCTCGGAAAAATCCCGGCCGGTGGTAGTATCCGAGCTTCCGTAGTGGTATATCCCCCAGCAGGGCGCACCACAGTCGACTTGCTGCATCATCGCAAACAGCACCCGGGCCACATCGGCTGCCGGGGTGGGCGCTCCATCCACGGTGGGCTCGAACCTGATCTCGGCGCCCCGCTCCATGCCACTGAGTAAACTCTGGAACGCCCCCTGACCATGGGCGCCAAAAAGCCATCCGCTGCGCAACACGATGTGTTGCTCCAGTTGTTTGATCACCGTCTGTTCCAGCTCCGTCAGACGCCGACTTATCGGCCCACGGGGCTTGGGCCGGTCGCTCTCGACAAACATTTTCCCACGGGCGCCGTTAAATACCAGCGCGCTGGAAATGTGGACGAATACCGAGTTGCTGTCTTTCGCCGCACGACAAAGCGTCTTGACCATCTTGACATGGGCCTTGTCCAGTCCGGTGGGGGAACCGGCTAGCTCGATGCTGTGTGCGTTGACAATAAACCCCGGCGCATAATCGGCAATCAGCGCCGTCACTTCACTGGCAGAACCCTGCAGCATATCAGCCCTTACGCCCCGCGATTCAATATCGGGATGGCCGGCTAAAAGCCGGGTCAAAGCATGACCAGACTGGCTATCTTGATCCAGTATCAGGATTCTCAAAGGGTGAATTCCAGTGCAAACAAATTACCACTGCAAAATAACCCCTTAGCTCACACAACTCAACCAAAATGGCCGAATCGAAGCCCAGGCGAACAGGCGCGACGGGTGATCCGGCGCCCCTCAGGCGGGAATGTGGACGCGGGAGGCCGGCAACAGTTTCCGCAGCTTCGCGGCGAGATGCTCCTTGGCTCCCGGATCTCCGTGTATCAGGCGGATATCTGCAGGTGCCCGTGGCATCCCCGTTACAAAATTGACCAGGTCGGACTGGTCCGCATGGGCGGAATACCCCGACAGAGTATGCACGTCCGCCTCGATCCGGTATCGACGGCCGTCCAGGTCGACATATCCGCCACCGGGCCCATAGGATTGAATAGCCCGGCCCGGCGTGCCCCGGGCCTGGTAACCGACGAATACAATATCCGTTTCAGGCTGCTCCACCAGTGCTTTCAGGTAGTTTACGATACGACCGCCGGCGCACATGCCGCTTGCCGCTACCACGATGCAGGGGTATTTCCTACGCACGATGTAGTTGACGATGGACAGGTGGTCACTGTGTGAATCAACCGTGCGCAGCTGCTCGAAGGACAGGGGGTGCCGCCCTTCTCCCAGGCGCTGCTTTGCCTCATCATCCCAATAGGGCCGCAGTTGTCGATAGAGCCGGGTAAAGCGGCTGGCGAGCGGCGAGTCGACCACGATCTCCAGTTCCTGCCAGGGCAGGCCCCGGGCACTGAGCTGCTGCCGGTTGCGATGGATGATATCTTCTATCTCGTAGAGCAATTCCTGGGTGCGGCCGATGCTAAAGGCGGGAATCAGCACAGCCCCGCGATTCTCCAGCGCCCGCTCGATAATTTTTTGCAGTCGCGCCGAGCGCTCCCGGCGCCCCTCGTGACAGCGGTCCCCATAGGTGCTCTCCAACACCAGGATATCTGCATATTCCGGTGACTGCGGCGCGGACAGCAAGGGAGCATGGGGTGCTCCCAAGTCTCCGGAAAACACCACGGTGCGGGGACCCGCCCCGGTTTGCAGCCGGCATTCGACATAGGCCGAGCCGAGTATATGACCCGCCTTCTGCAGGCGAATGGCCGGCCCGTTCTCGCTATCCGCCACCAGCGCTGACCAACGGCCATAGGGTAGCGCGACCAGTTGCTTCTGGAGCTGCCGGAGGTAGGCATCGATCATGCTTCGATTCCGGGTGACGCCGACTTTTATCGCATCCTCGAGCACCTCCGGCAACAACATCGCGGAGGGTTTACTGCAATAGATCGGACCGGTAAAGCCGGCGGCAAGCAGGTAGGGAATGCGGCCCACGTGGTCGATATGTACGTGGCTTACCACCAGCGCTCGAATACGGTCCAGGGGGAAGTCGATGGCCGGCGAGGACGGGCCGGCCCCTCCTGCCGAGGTTTCAGCGCCCTGGAACAAGCCGCAATCCACCAGCAAGCTGGCGTCGTCGGCGTACACCAGCTCGTGACAGGATCCGGTGACACCATGAACGGCGCCGTGATGAATAATATTGGGGATTAATGGCACTTACTTAAGCCGCGATATTGACGGAGGAACCGGGGATTCCAGAGCAGGACCGTGCGCCGGTTGGACCCGCGGGGCCGGCCCACCGGCGCCCGAGCCTACATGGACGTATTCACGGCGAGTCCTGGGCTGGGAGTCCCGGTTCCTTGCACAATTGGAATGTGTCAGCCTTGTTCTATCAGTTTTGCTTTAAAATTAGTGCCAATTTCCTCTGAGCGCGATACGGCACCAGGAAGTCGTCGTGGAATCTATCCCCAATATTATTCATCACGGCGCCGTTCATGGTGTCACCGGATCCTGTCACGAGCTGGTGTACGCCGACGACGCCAGCTTGCTGGTGGATTGCGGC
>JAUXCW010000100.1 GCA_030618705.1 Gammaproteobacteria bacterium
CCTCGGACTCGTCGGCGGGAATGCCGATGCGAAACGCGGCGAATCCGGGCATCACCACCTGGTTTAGTGCCATGCCCAGTACCCGGCCTCGATAGGGTGACAGGATCTCGGTCCTGACATTGGTAATCGGGTCGGTAACCGTGCCCAGCACTTCGTCCTTTTTCACCCGCTCACCCAGATCGACCTCGCTGAACAGGATGCCGCCCTGGTCGGCGCGCACCCATGCGGACTGGTAGTAGACCGGTTCGGGCTTGCCCCAGAAACTGGATTTTTTCACCATGCCCAGTTTGCCGAGCAGGCTTTGTATAGTCTTTACGCCGTGGTTGACTTCTTTTTCCTGCAGCCGCATCGGCTCCCCGGCCTCCAGGGTGACCGCAGGAATGCCCGCGGCAACCGCCGCCTGGCGCAAGGTGCCCACCGCACCCTCGCTCTGCAATACCACGGTGCCGTCAAAGCCCTCGCTCAACTCCAGCACCTCCTCGTCGCGAAGGTCGGCCCGCAACTGGGGCAGGTTGGTGCGATAAAAGGATCCGGTATGCAAGTCGACCAGCGCATCACAATTGCTGATCACCTCGTTAAAGAAGGAGTACGCGATACGGGCCGCGGAGCTCCCCTTGGGCTCGCCGGGGAAAAATCGATTGAGGTCGCGGCGGTCGGGCAAATACCTGGAGCTGCGGCGAAACCCCTGCAGATTGACGATGGGTACACCGACAACCGTACCGGAAAGCCTGTCGGCATCGAGGTTGTATAACACCCGGCGGACGATTTCGATACCATTCAACTCGTCACCATGCACCGCGGCGGTGAGGCACAGTATCGGCCCCTGCTTTGCCCCGTTCACCACCAGTACCGGCGTCGGCACGGCAATACCTTCAAAGGAGTGGCTGGGCGACCAGGACAAGCGCGTCGACGTCCCCGGTGCGACTTCCGAGCCCAACATCACCAGTGGTGGAACTTCCTCGACCACTTCTTCGACCACTTCCTCTGCGGGCTCGACCTCGGCAACCGCTACTGCCGGTTGCTCCGGCGCTGACTCGGCTGCCCCGGAGACCACCGAATCCGCTACCTCGCTATCCACCTCGGCCAGCGCTTCATTTTCACCCGACCGGGCCTCGACAATGGGCGCCGGTTCTATCGCGGCTTCTGTGGCAGGCGCCGGCTTTTCCCCAACCTCGGCCGCTTGTTCTGTAGCGGCTTCTGGCGCCGCCGCAACGACGGGCTCCCCCAGATCCACGTTCTCGGCTACCGGGGCTCCGCCAGCTGCCACTCCGGCACCACCACTGCTTGCAAGTGCGGCGCTGCCTTCACTCTCCGCCGGCTCGAGGGGCTGTGCCTCGGTGAGCGGCTCTTCCAGCGCGACACTCGGGGCCCTGGCAAGCTCGCTGTCCTGTGCCTGCGGAGCCACCTCCGTAGCGGTATTTGTTGCGGGGGCTGTGGCGGCTTGCTCGACGATTTGCAGCGGCAGGGACTCCACCACCGGCTCACCGAGATCGACCTGGGGCGCCACCTGGGGCGCCTGCCTGGGCTCCGCTTCCTCCTCTACGCCGCTACCAGCGCCGGATACCTCCACGGCGCCCTCAGCGTGAGACCCGGTGAGGGGCTCGCTACTCCAGGCTGTATTCACCAACGCGAGACCGGCGACAGCCAATAGCGCCCGGCCCGGGATAAGAAGGGAGTGCGGCAGGTAAAAAGTACGCGGGGGCTTGTTCATCGATCTCCGTGAGGCGGCCTGTAAATTCCAAATGGCCGTGGCATTACGTGGCGAAAACACCAACAAATTCACGGCAGATATGCCAATTATAGACAAATGGCAGGGTCAGGCGGTAAAAACTTGCTAGACGGCCATAGCGGCCATTCGATCGTGCAAGCGATTTTTCGCTAATCGGCGGCCGTTTCCCCCTGCGCCGGCAGGTCGAATTGCTGATCGGCGTGGTAGGAACTGCGCACCAGCGGCCCTGAGGCGACTCGCTTGAAGCCCAGACTGTGGGCAATTTCACCCAATTCGGCGAATTCCTCCGGCGGCACAAAGCGCTCCACCGGCAGGTGATCGCGACTGGGCTGCAAATACTGCCCCAGGGTGATCATATCGATCTGGTGGTCCCTCATATCCCGCATCACCTGCAGCAGCTCATCGCGCCCTTCACCGAGACCGAGCATCAGGCCGGATTTGGTCACCACATCGGGACGACGCTCTTTATAGCGCGCCAACAGCTCGAGAGACCACTGATAATCGCTACCCGGGCGGCATTTTTTGTACAGGCCGGGAACGGTTTCCAGATTGTGATTGAATACGTCCGGGGCCTCCTGCGCCAGGGTGTCCAGGGCGATATCCATGCGCCCGCGAAAATCCGGCACCAGCACCTCAATTTTGATCTCGGGGTTGCGCTGCCGGGTCTGCCGAATGCAATCGGCGAAGTGCGCGGCGCCTCCATCCCGCAGGTCATCACGATCAACCGAGGTGATCACCACGTACTTCAAGCCCATGGCCGCAATAGCCGCTGCCAGGTCAGTAGGCTCCGCCGGATTCAGGGGATTGGGTCTGCCGTGGGCGACATCGCAGAAGGGGCAGCGACGGGTGCAAATCTCGCCCATGATCATAAAAGTCGCGGTACCGCCGCCAAAACACTCGCCAAGGTTTGGACACTGGGCCTCCTCGCACACCGTGGCGAGCTTGTGCTGGCGCAGGATCCCTTTAATGCGGCTGATCTCCGCCGATACCGGAAGCTTGACCCTGATCCAGTCCGGCTTGGTCGGCAACTCCCGGGTCGGGATCACTTTTACCGGAATGCGAGCAAGCTTGTCCGCTCCTCGCAGTTTTTCACCCTGCACGACCTTACGCGGTTTGTCTGCCATCTACTGACCTTTAATTTGCTGCCTTTGGGGGCAAACCCCAATACTAACTACTCAAGCGATATTGATGAAGGGACCGGGGCTTCCAGGGCAGGACCGTGCGCCGGTTGGACCCGGCGCCCGAGCCTACATGGACGTATTCACGGCGTGTCCTGGGCTGGGAGCCCTGGTTCCTTACCCAACTCCAATATGAAAGCCTTGCCTTATCGGTTTCGCTTTAAACCAGACGCCTTTGGGGGCAAACCCTGTACATGCCGCAGCTGGCGATAGTCCATACGGTCGGCAAGCTGCTTTACCAGTTGCTGCTCCACGTTCTGCCTCTCGTCCCCCTGCCAGTTCTCTACCAGGTCGCGCAAACGACTTACCGACTGGCCGGCATAGCCACAGGGGTTGATGCGACTGAAGGGCTCGAGATCGAGATCCAGGTTCAACGCGAGACCGTGGAAGGAGCATCCATGTCGTACCCGCAAACCCAGGGCGGCAATTTTGGCGCCATTGCCGAGGTAGACGCCGGGTGCGTCCGGCCTCGCCGCCGCGCTGACCCCGTGGTCCGCCAGCACGGCAATAATACTGCTTTCTATCGCATCGACCAACATGCGCACTCCCCAGTCCATACGGCGCACATCGATCATCAGGTAGGCGACTAACTGGCCGGGGCCGTGGTAGGTGACCTGGCCGCCTCGATCCACCTGGATTACCGGAATATCCCCCGCGGCAAGGATATGTTCGGCCTTGCCCGCCTGGCCCTGGGTAAATACACGGGGGTGCTCCAGCAACCAGATTTCATCCGCTGTCGCATCATCGCGGCTATCGGTAAAGTCCTGCATCGCACGCCAGCAGCTGGTGTAGTCAATGCGACCGAGCTGGCGAACGACGATATGATCGGGGCGGGCCATGAGCGCTTATAGTATCAGGGTTACCTGCTCGCATGCGTTCAATGCGCGGTGCATATCATCGAGCTGCTGCATCGACACCGCGGTGAAGCAAATATTGATGGATACGAAACTCCCCTTGCTGCTGGGCCGGACATCGGCGGCGGCGGCATCGGGTGCGTGTTCCGAGACGATTTGCGCGACCCGCTCAACGAAACCCTGCTGGTCGCGGCCGAGAACCTTAACCGTATATTCGCTGGGAAACTCCAGCAAGGGCTTGTCAGTGTCAGCCATGGCGTTTGTCGTCATTTATGGAGTCAGCCCGCCGGACGGGTGGAAATTCAATATGCCGTTGAAGTTTGTGGATCCCCGCCTGCGCGAGGATACGCGCCCTGCCCCGAAAAGTGCCGTTTTCGGCCGAGCGCTAGCTGGTTGAAAGCCCCAGCAACTGGTAGATAAACAGCATCAGGTTGTCCCACAGGCGAGCGACAAAGCCGGCCTCGGGTACCGCCTCAAGTGCAATCAGGTCGGGCCTGAGTATCTTGCCGGGTAACGCTTTGTCGGCTTGCGGCTCCGCCTCATCCTGGCCCGGCTCCTGCAACCAAATCGGTTTGCCGTTCATGCTCAGATTGAGGACTCCGACGGTCTCACCCTTCGCGATAGGCGCCCGAACGACCTCATCGTACTCCATTTCCGCTTTCAGGGCCTGTCGACTGCCCCGGGGAATGGTGACAAAAATATCCTCTGCGACGCCCATTTTCAAGTTATCTTCCGCTCCGCCCCAAACGCGCACTTCGTTGAGCTGGTTCCCCGCATAGTACAGGCGGAGAGTTTCATAGTAGCGAAAGCCAAACTGCAACAGTTTCTGGTTTTCCCGGGCGCGAGCCTCGGCGCTTCTGGCGCCCATAACGACAGCAATGAGGCGCATATCCTTGCGCTTGGCCGAAGCCACCAGGCAATACCCCGCATTGCTGGTGTAGCCGGTCTTGAGCCCGTCGACGGTCGGGTCACGCCACAACAATTTGTTACGGTTGTTCTGGGGAATGCCGTTGAAAGTAAAACTGCGCTGGGCGTAAAGTTTATAATCTTCCGGAAAATCGACGATGATCGCGCGGGCCAGCTTTGCCATATCGAGTGCGGTGCTATAGTGATTCTTCGCCGGCAAGCCATGGGAGTTGACGAAATGCGTATCGCGCATACCCAGCAGCTCCGCGCGCTGGTTCATAATATCCGCAAAGGCATCCTCGCTACCGGCAAGATACTCGGCCACGGCCACAGCGGCGTCACTGCCCGATGATATAACAACGCCCTTGTGCAGGTCGCCAAGCTCGACCTGCTTGCCGACCTCGATAAACATCAGCGAAGAGCCCTTGAAAACGGGGTTCTGCGCCCAGGCTCGATTGCTGATCAGAACCAGGTCGTCGTTGGACACATCGCCCTTGGCGAGCTCGTGGGAAAGCACATAACTCGTCATCATCTTGGTGAGACTCGCCGGCGCCACGTGCTCATTTTCATTTTTTGCGACCAGTATCTTGCCGCTGTCGGCGTCCATCAGCACATAGGAATGCGCCGCCAGTTTGGGCGGCGAGGGAATCAGGATCGCGCCCTTCGCAGCCAGCCCATGGAGCGGTAACAATACAACAAGCAACAGAAAACCCAGGATGGATTTTTTTACCATACCACTAACCCGATGATTGATTTTAAAAACGATCTTATTTGATAGTGTATTGTAGCAGGTTTAGCCTGCTTTTAACCCTGTAGTGAACACTGTAGTGAATGGCACTTGGTATAGAGTAAAGCCGAGAAGACAAAGCGCTCACCAACTTAGTGGCTGGGCAAGGAACCGGGACTCCCAATTCAGGACTCGCCGTGAATACATCCATGTAGGCTCGGGCGCCGGGTCCAACCGGCGCACGGCCCTGCCTTGGAAGTCCCGCTCCCTCCGTCAATATTTCCTGTTCAAGCGCCATTAAACCCTGCGGTTAAGGCTTAATCGTATACCAGGTGGGGCTCGCCCAGATTTTTCATCATCATCATAGCGCTGATACGCTCCGCATCGGCCAACTCGACAAGGGGACCAATGCGTACCCGATGCAGGGTCGTGGAATCGGCCGAGCGACTGGAAATGGTCACCGGGACATCGACCAGGACGAGCAACTGCTTGCGCAGAGCCTCTGCGGAAGAGAAGTCAGAAAACGCAGCAGCCTGTAAATAGCGTTGGCGCAAGTACTCTCGCTTACCCGGCAACACTGCATCACCCGGCGCCTTGTCAGGCGCAGGCGCCACATTCTTTTTGGCCAACTGGTATTGGTGGGGATCGATCACCTCGATGCTCACTCTTGCCACACCCTTGTCGGCATAGCCCAGCTTGGTTGCCGCCGCATAGGACAGGTCGATAATTCGGCCGCCGTGAAAAGGGCCCCGGTCATTCACTCGCACGATCGCCACGCGCCCATTGTCGAGATTGGTCACACGCACGTAGCAGGGGATGGGCAGCGATTTATGGGCCGCCGACATGCGGTACATATTGTAGGTCTCGCCATTGGACGTCTTGTGACCGTGGAACTTGGTGCCGTACCAGGAGGCTGTGCCCCGCTGTCGATACCCGGCGGCCTTCTGCCCGGTCATCACCCAATATTTTTTGCCGTTGATCTGGTAGGGGCTTTTATTGCCGGCGGCCACGACCTTGACCGGCCGGGGTACGGCATCGCGAATACGATCGGGGTCGAGTTTCAGGGGCGGAGCGGTATCGTTGCGCTGGCTATAGCGAGACGGCGGAGAGGAACTACACGCTGCCAGCGCCATGATCAACGCGATGATCGATAAATACGCCGGCAAGCGGTTGATAATAGTGGATATGGGTTCGCTAGCTCTCACCGCCATTGCGTGCGCTCACAATTTGTTCACTCAACTGGTAGACCGCCATTGCATAGAGCCGGCTGTGGTTATAGGTCGTGATCACGAAGAAATTGCGCAATCCGAGCCAGTACTCCGCCCCTTTCTTGCCCTGGAGCTCAACCACGCCGGCCACCTGCGGCTGTTGCTTAATACTAGCCTTATAACCCTTTTGCTCCAACTCAGTAATTGTACTATCTGCCTTCAGTGCACGATTGACCACACTACGATCACTGCCCGGCGCGGCTTTTGCCGGCACGGTTATACCCACGCTCCGGCCCCAGCCGTTTTCACTGAGGTAATTGCCCACGCTGCCGATAGCATCGACCGGGTTAGCCCAGATATCGGCGACACCGTCACCGTCGAAATCCACCGCATAGGCGCGATAGCTGGAGGGGATGAACTGACCGTAGCCCATGGCGCCGGCATAGGAGCCCTCCAGTTCGAGCGGGTCGAAGCCCTGCTCTTTAGCGAGTAAAAACATCTGCTCCAGTTGCTCTACACCAAAGCGGGATCGCCAGGACTCCGGCGGAAACTCGAAAGCCTGGGTGACCAGGGTGTCGATGACCCGGTAGCTCCCCATGCGGGTGCCGTAGAATGTTTCCACGCCGAGGATCGCCACGATAATTTGCGCGGGCACCCCGAATTGCTTTTCCGCCCTCGCCAGGACATCGGCTTGCCCCGCCCAAAAGTCGACACCGCCATCGACCCGCTTGCCGGTCAGGAAGATATCCTGGTATTCCGCCCAGGTCTTGGACTCGGCAGGACGTTCGATGGCCTTGATCACCGAGTCCTTTTTCTCGGCCTGGGCCAGCACCGCATTGATCTCGGCCGGATCCCAGCCATGGCGCTTGGCCATTTGCTGGACAAAAGCCGCCGCCCTCGGATTGTCACTGTAGTCAGCGCACGCGCTGTTCGTCAACAGCCCCAAAAACACCAACACCCCGATAAACGCCCTGGGAAAACTTCTACTCATGGATCGACCTCATTGACTGATTATCTTTTTCTCTTCCGTGCTGATCGACATCAACATACCGAAACCCGCCATCAATGTCACCAGCGCCGTACCGCCCTGGCTGACCAATGGCAATGGTACACCAACTACCGGCAGCAGACCCGAAACCATACCCATATTGACGAATATATAAACGAAGAATGTGACGGTGATACTGGCCGCCAGCAAGCGACCATAGCTATTTTGCGCATTGAGGCAAATCACCATGCAGCGAATGAGAATAAACAGGTAGAGGAATAATAGTAGCAGCACGCCCACCAGGCCAAATTCTTCCGCCAGTACGGCAATAATAAAATCGGTATGGCTTTCCGGTAAAAAATCCAGGTGCGACTGGGTGCCTTGCAGCCAGCCCTTACCCTGCACGCCACCGGATCCAATAGCGGTCTTGGATTGGATGATATTCCAGCCCGCGCCCAGCTTGTCACTCTCCGGATTGAGCAGGGTGAGAACGCGCTGCTTTTGATAGTCGTGCAGCAGGAACATCCAGGCCGGGTAGAGGCTGGCCGCGGCAAGTGCCAGTGCGGCAAGGATATACAGCCAGGGCAGGCCGGCAAAAAACAGCACCGCAAGCCCGGACACGGCAATCAGCAGGGAGGTCCCCAGGTCCGGTTGCACCACGATCAGGCCGGTGGGAATCAGTATCAGGATCATCGAGGCCAGCACGTACTTCAAGCGTGGGGGTAGTACGCGATTCGCCAGGTACCAGGCCACCGTCATCGGCACCACCAGCTTCATAATCTCCGCGGGCTGGAAGCGTGGAATACCCGGCAGGTCGAGCCAGCGTTGCGCGCCCTTGGCGCCGCTGCCGAAGAACAGCACCAGCACCAACAGGGCAGTGCCGCCGATATAGGCCCAGGGGGCGATGCGCTCAAAAAAGCGCGGGTCGAGTTGGGCAATCAGGAACATGGCCGCATAGGCCACGGCAAAGTAGGCTCCCTGGCGCATGAGAATAGACATATTACCGTCGCTGGCGCTGTACAACACCACGCCGCCGTAGGTCGTCAGTAGCAATAACAGCACCAGCAGGGGGAAATCAATATGCAGTCGCTGCAGAATCGACTGGCGCATTTGCAGCGCCGTGCCCGCTCCTATCGGCAATTGCCTGACAAAATCACTGTTGGACAAGGCTTTCCTCCTGTTCCGGCCCGACGACATCACCGAGTAGATACGCGTCCATTACCTTGCGCGCTATCGGCGCCGCCGTAGTGGACCCATGTTCACCATTCTCGACGATAACCGCGATGGCGATAGTCGGCGCCTCGACGGGGGCAAAGGCGATAAACAGTGCGTGGTCGCGATGGAGCTTGGCAATCTTCTCGGCGTCGTAGCGGGCATCCTGGGCGATGCCGATAACCTGGGAGGTGCCCGTCTTACCGGCGATACGGTATTGCAGTCCCTTGCTAATACCCTTTGCCGTACCGCGACGACCGTGGACAACGGCCTCCATGGCATTCCAGACAATGTCCCAATTGGCCGGGTCTTTCAGCGCAAAGGACTTCGACTCCCGCCGCCTGGGAAGCTCTCCGGAGACCGATTTGAGAATATGCGGCTGCATCAGCACGCCCCGATTGGCAATGGTTGCCGTCGCGACCGCCAATTGCAGGGGCGTGGTCAGCATATAGCCCTGGCCGATACCGATATTGAGGGTCTCACCCGGGTACCAGGGTTCACTTCGATTGGCCCGTTTCCAGTCCCTGGACGGCAACAAGCCGCTCCGCTCCACCGGCAAATCCACACCGCTGGCTCGCCCCAGGCCGAACAAGCCGCCGAAGGCGTAGATCTGGTCGACCCCCAGCTTGTAGGCCAGGTCGTAATAGTAGACGTCGCAGGATTCCTCGATGGCTGAGTGCAGGTTGATGCTCTTGCCATGCCCCCACCGCTTCCAGTCGCGGTAGTTGCGCCGATCATTGGGCAGGCGGTAAAAACCCGGGTCGTTTATCACGGTAAAAGGCGTGATCACATCGTATTCCAGCCCGGCCAGGCCGATGATCGGCTTGATCGTAGACCCCGGCGGGTATTGCCCCATGGTCGCCCTGTTGTAAAGCGGTAGATCCGGCGAGCCGTTGAGCGCCCGGTAGTCCACGCTGCTGATACCGCCGACAAACAGATTGGGGTCGAAGGCCGGCGTAGAGACAAAAGCGATGACACCTCCGTCCCTCGGGTCGATCGCGACCACTGCACCGCGCTCGCCTTGCAGCGCCTCAAAGGCAACCTTCTGCACCGCGGTATCAATATTGAGAATCAGGTCTTTGCCGGGCAGCGGGTCGGTGCGATCGAGAACGCGCAGAACGCGTCCACGGGCATTGGTTTCGACGTTTTCGTAGCCGACGTCACCGTGCAGCCAGTCCTCATAAAAACGTTCGATACCGGTTTTGCCGATGACATGGGTGCCGGCATAGTCGACCGGGTCGAGTCGTTTCAATTCCTTTTCGTTGATGCGACCGACATAACCCACCACATGGGCAAAATAGGCGGCTTGCGGATAGTAACGAGCCAGTTCGGCCTTCACTTCGAATCCGGGCATGCGATAACGATTGACCGCCAGTACCGCGATTTCTTCCGGGCCGAGTCGAAACTTGATGGGAATTTGCTCGAAGGGCCGCCCGGCCGCGAGGAGCCGGCGAAATTTATCGATATCCTTTTCTTCGATCTGCAGCAGTTGCTGTAGCAGGGCCAGTGACTGATCCAGGTCTGCCACATGCTCCACGATCACCGTGAGGGTATAGCTGGGGCGATTATCCGCTATCAACACGCCGTTGCGATCGTAGATCAGGCCTCGGGTCGGGGCAACGGGCTGCAGGTGTACCCGGTTGCGATCCGATTGCACCCGGTAATCCTCGTACTGCAATATTTGCAGGCTGAAATAGCG
>JAUXCW010000122.1 GCA_030618705.1 Gammaproteobacteria bacterium
GGAATCAACCTTTAGGGTTATCTCCTTAGGATTGCTCTTTTTTACCGCCACGTCGGGCCCCCTTGCTTTTGTGGAATTTAAATTTGGCTCTTCAGAAAAATTTGCGGGTAGAGATTAGCGCAGTAGTGACTGAAATGGAGCAAAAAGGGCCACCCCTTGGGTTCGTTGATAGGCCTTGTCGCGTGAGTCAAGGACAGCAGGATTTGAACGGGGCGGCCTTCCGCATACGACCAGGTCGTAGGTTCGCCTGCGGTGGCGATAGAAAGCACCTCAATTAGATGCTATCCATAAATTGGTCGGGACGGCAGGATTTGAACCTACGACCACTACACCCCCAGTGTAGTGCGCTACCAGACTGCGCTACGCCCCGAAATAAACAACGCCGCCATAAGAGGCGGCGGCGCGTATTATACGCTTAACTACGATGCAAAGTGAATACGGAAATTAGTTTTTGAGTGCAGACTTTACGTCTTCAAGCTCGGTGATGGTCTGGCGCACCAACTGTTTGAAATGCGTGGCATCGTCCTTGGCCTCGCTGCTGGACATACGCTGACGAGCACCGCCGATGGTAAAACCCTGCTCGTAGAGCAAACTACGAATCTGGCGGATGGTCAGCACATCCTGGCGCTGGTAGTACCGCCGATTGCCGCGGCGCTTGACCGGCTTGAGTTGTGGAAACTCCTGTTCCCAATAGCGCAACACATGGGGTTTGACATCGCACAACTCACTAACCTCACCAATGGTGAAGTAGCGTTTCGCAGGAATTGGCGGTAATTCGTTATTCTGGCTTGGTTCCAACATAGGCTTCTACACGTGCCTTTAATTTTTGTCCGGGCTTGAATGTCACCACCCGTCGTGCACTGATCGGAATTTCTTCCCCCGTTTTTGGGTTTCGACCGGGGCGTTCACTTTTGTCCCGCAAATCGAAATTGCCAAAACCTGATAGCTTGACTTGCTCATCCTGCTGCAAGCTCTCGCGAATCTCATCAAATAATGCCTCTACGAGCTCTTTAGCCTCTCTCTTATTGAGACCCAGCTCATCGAACAGCTTTTCGGCCATATCGGCCTTGGTAAGCGCACCCGTCATGCTCTAATCCCGTAGCAGCGCGTCAAACTGACTCTTGAGGGTGTCCACCACCCTTTCGATTGACTCGGTTATTTCACTGTCTTTAAGAGTGCGGGATTGATGCCGATACGTCAAGCCTAAAGCTAGACTTTTTCTTTGTTTTTCAATGCCTTTGCCCTGATAGATGTCAAATAGTGTTAAATCGTGCAGGTTTTCACCCGCCGTAGCTAGAATCGACTTTAACACCAGATCTACCGGTACAGCCTCGTCGACGACGACGGCAATATCCCTTCGCACCTCGGGAAAACGGGACAATTCGGCGAACCGGGGCAGCCTGGCCCGGGTCACGGCATCGAGCTTCAATTCAAACAAATAGACCGGCTGCGCCAGGTCCAGCTCAGCTTGAAGCCGGGGGTGCAAGCTGCCGATCCAGCCCACGGCCTGGCCCTGGAACAGGATGCGCGCGCTTTGACCGTCATGCAGCGCCGGATGCACCGCTGCTTCAACGCTGAATTCCTCTCCCTGCCCGGTCATGGCCAGCACGGCCTGCAGGTCGCCCTTGATATCGAAGAAATCGACCGTTTCTTGGCCGGAATCCCAGCTCTCCCGATAGCGGGGGCCACATATCGCTGCCGCCAGCATCGGCGTCTGCGCAACGCCCTCCCCCTCGGCCTCGCCAATAAACCGCAGGCCGGTCTCGAACAGGCGAATCCGGTGCTGCTGGCGATTGCTATTGTAGGCAAGGGTGGTGACCAGGCCGGGCAGCAAGCTGGTGCGCATGGCCGCCATATCACTGGCAATGGGATTGGCCAACATTACGGCTTGCTGGTCGGGGGTGAACATTTCCACCAGCACTGGATCGATAAAGCTGTAAGTAATCGCCTCCTGGTAATCCCGCGCCACCAGTTGGCGCCGGATATCCTCCACACGCAATTGGCTCTCGGGCCGGGCCTTCAGCTGGAGAGGCACCGAGAGGGATCGGCTCGGCAACCGGTTGTAACCGTAGACCCGCGCGACCTCCTCCAGCAAGTCCGCCTCAATTTCAATATCGAAACGCCAGGGCGGCGCCGTGGTGAGCCAGCCGTCTTCCTGCCGCTCCAGCCCGAAACCAAGTTGGCCCAGGATGCGCTCGACGGTTTTCTCGTCCAGATCCAGGCCGAGGTATTTACGTATGCGTTCCTTGCGCAAATGAACCTTGCCACGCCGGGGCAGGTGCGCCTCGCTGGCAAACTCGAACACAGGCCCCGGCGTGCCGCCGGTTATCTCTAACAATATTTCTGTGGCGCGCTCGATGGCACGGCGCTGCCCGGTACTGTCCACGCCCCTTTCGAAGCGCAGAGAGGAATCCGTATGCAGGCCATATCGGCGCGCCTGCCCCGCCAGGGGCAAGGGGGCAAAGAATGCGGACTCCAACAGAATATCCCGGGTGCCGGCACTCACACCGCTATCCTGTCCGCCCATGATCCCGGCCAGAGCCAGGGGACCCCTGCCGTCGGCGATAACCAGGGTATCCTGCTCCAACGCCAATTTGCTGCCATCGAGCAAAGCTATCTCTTCACCGGCAACGGCGTGTCGCACGACGATGCCACCCTGCAACTGCTGCAAGTCAAATGCGTGCATGGGCTGGCCCAATTCCAGCAACACGTAATTGGTGATATCCACCACCGCGTCAATCGAGCGCAGGCCCGCGCGACGCAGTTTTTCCTGCATCCAGATCGGCGTCGCCACGGAAATATCGATATCGCGCACGACACGGCCGCAATAGCGGGGGCAATTTTCCGGCGCTTGCACATCGAGCGGAAACCGGTCATCGATAACGCTGGCAGTTGGTGTCACGTCGGCGGCATCTACCGCCTGGTCGTTCATCACAGCGACTTCCCGGGCAATACCGAGCACGCTAAAACAGTCACCCCGGTTGGGGGTAATATCCAGTTCTATCACCGTGTCGTTGAGACCGAGGTAGTCTTCCAGCATGACACCCACGGGCGCATCACCGGGTAGCGCCATCAGGCCGGAGTCGTCATCGGACAACTCCAGTTCCGGCCCGCCGCACAACATGCCGAGGGACTCCACACCACGCAGCTTGGCTTTTTTGATCTTCAATTCACCGGGCAGTATTGCCCCGACCCGCGCGAAAGGCACGCGCATACCCTCGGCGGCATTGGCTGCGCCACAGACGACCTGGAACTCCCCGCTGCCGTCGTAGACCTGGCAGACGCGCAATTTTTCGGCATCGGGATGGGCTGCCACAGAGCGAATCTCGCCCACCACGACACCGCTGAAACCCGCCTCGACACGGTCGAGGGCATCGACCTCCAGCCCAGCCATGGTCAGTTGCTCGGCCATTTCCTCAACGGCCACCGACGGGTCGACCCATTCACGCAACCATTGCTCATTGACTTTCATAGGATATCTTTCCCCTGCACGGCAAAACGGTGAGCCGGCGTACTAGCGAAACTGCTGTAAAAACTGCAAGTCGTTTTCGAAGAACAGGCGTAAATCGTTGACCCCGTAGCGCAACATGGCCAGGCGCTCGACACCCATGCCAAAGGCCAGGCCGGTATACTTTTCGGTGTCGATGCCGGAGTGCTCGAAGACCCTGGGGTGTACCATGCCGCAGCCCATGATCTCCAGCCAACCGGTTTGCTTGCAGACACGACATCCCTCACCGCCACAGATGACACACTCGATATCGACCTCGGCGGAGGGCTCGGTAAAGGGGAAATAGGACGGACGGAAGCGCACGCCCAGTGGCTTTTCAAAAAACACCTTGAGAAACTGTTCGACCATGCCCTTGAGGTCGGGAAAACTGACGTCGGTATCCACCACCAGGCCTTCGACCTGGTGAAACATAGGCGTATGGGTGACATCCGAATCGCAGCGGTAGACCCTGCCGGGACAAATAATGCGTATGGGCGGCTCCCCGCTTTCCATCACCCGCACCTGTACCGGCGATGTATGGGTACGCAAAACCGTGTGCTCCGATATATAAAAAGTGTCGTGCATCGCGCGTGCGGGATGGTGGGCGGGAATATTTAGCGCCTCGAAGTTATGGTAGTCGTCCTCGATCTCCGGCCCCTCGACCACGTCGAAACCGATACCGCTAAAGAAGGACTCGATACGCTCCATGGTGCGCGTCACCGGGTGAATACCGCCACTGCCGGCAGCACGTCCCGGCAGAGTGACATCGATGGCTTCCGCCTTCAGCTGGTTTGCCACTGCCAGCGCCTGCAAGTCGTCACGGTGCTGGTTGATCGACTCCGACAACTGCTGCTTCGCGGCATTGATGGCCTGCCCTGCCGCGGGCCGCTCCTCCGCGGGCAGTTTGCCCAGGGATTTTAGCAGCTGTGTCAGCTCACCTTTCTTACCCAGATAGCGAACCCGAACCTGGTCCAGTTCATCGAGGTCACTGACTTCGGCCAGTGCTGAGCGAGCAGCGCCCAGTATGTTTTCCAGATCCGACATGGATTATCTGTCTCCAAATAATAAAATAGGGAAAGAGCGCAAGCCCTTTCCCTATTCCAGGGTACGTCGACGTCGGGCTTAAGCCAGAGCTGTTTTCGCTTTCTCCACGATGGCGCCAAACGCCACCTTGTCGTGCACCGCCAGATCGGCCAGCACCTTGCGGTCCAGCTCGATATTGGCCTTGCGCAGACCGGCAATCAAGCGGCTGTAGTTCAGGCCGTTGGCGCGGGAAGCCGCATTGATGCGGGTAATCCACAGGGCGCGAAACTGGCGCTTGCGCTGGCGGCGATCGCGATAGGCGTACTGGCCGGCTTTGATAACGGCCTGTTTGGCGACGCGGAACACCCGGCTGCGAGCACCGTAGTATCCCTTGGCTTGTTTCAGTATCTTTTTGTGTCGTCGGCGGGCGACAACACCACGTTTTACGCGGGGCATAGTGTAATCCTCTTAATTAATTGGCGGGTCAAACGTCGCGCAGCATGCGGGCTACCAGTACCTGGTCGGCCTTATCGACCGGGTCTGTGCCGCGCAGGTGGCGCTTGCGTTTAGTCGTCATCTTGGTGAGGATGTGACTCTTATTGGCGTGCTTGCGCTTATAAGTGCCGGAACCCGACTTCTTAAACCGCTTGGCCGCCCCACTGTGAACTTTAATCTTGGGCATGATAAAACTCCGCATTCGAGATTTAAATTTAATAAAGGACTATAACTTACTGTAATAGCTACCTTTTCGTCTTTTTAGGGGCAATGACCATCACCATTTGACGCCCTTCCATCAATGGGCGTTGCTCGACGTCGCCGTATTCGATCAGGTCTTCTTCAACCCGCTTCAACAGCTCCAGGCCGATCTCCTGGTGGGCCATTTCCCGGCCGCGGTAACGCATGGTTACCTTGACCTTGTCCCCGGCTTCAAGGAAACGTATCAGGTTGCGCAGTTTTACCTGATAATCCCCTATGTCGGTCCCGGGACGGAATTTGATTTCCTTCACCTGGGTCCGTTTTTGCTTCTTGCGAGATTCCCTCTCCTGCTTCCTTTTTTCAAAGGACTCCTTCCCGTAGTCCATAACCTTGCAGACCGCGGGATCTCCATCTGCCATCAGAACCAGGTCCATCTGGGCCTGCTCTGCCGCAGCCATTGCCTCCGCTATCGGGACAATGCCTACCTGTTCGCCGCCGGCACCGACTAGTCTGACCTCGGTGGCCGTGATTTCCTCGTTTATTGGTGGGCGTTCAAACCCTTTACTGCCTTTTTTAATGTTCAGTTCTCCACAAAGACGCGGCCGCGTCGTGACGATTCGGTGGCCAGGAGGTCGGCAAATGCTTCGATGCCCATCACTCCCAGGTCTTTCCCACCACGTTCTCGCACGGCCACTTGTTCAGATTCGACTTCCCTATCGCCGATCACCAGCAGGTAAGGAACTTTGGCTAAAGTGTGCTCGCGGATTTTAAAGCCGATCTTTTCATTTCTCAAGTCCGAAATGACCCGAAAGCCCTTGTTTCTTAAGGATTCTTCGACTTTTCGCACAAATGGGGCCTGTTTATCGGTGATATTGGCGACAACCGCCTGCACCGGGGCCAGCCAGACTGGAAACGCGCCCTCGTAGTGTTCGATCAAAATCCCGATAAATCGTTCAAAGGATCCGAGTATTGCGCGGTGTAACATAACCGGGGTCTGGCGCGAGCCGTCCTCGGCCACATACTGGGCATCCAGCCGCCCGGGCATGGAAAAGTCGACCTGGATGGTGCCGCATTGCCAGACCCTGCCGATACAATCCCGCAGGGAAAACTCGATTTTAGGGCCGTAGAACGCGCCCTCCCCCGGCAACAATTCCCACGGCAAGCCCGTGGCGTCCAGCGCTGCCTCCAGCGAGGCCTCGGCCTTGTCCCAGACTTCGTCGCAACCCACACGCTGCTCGGGCCGCGTGGAGAGCTTTAACTCCACCTGGTCGAAACCAAAATCCCGGTAGACCTCGAACAGCAAGTCGATAAACACGGCGACCTCGGCCTGGACCTGCTCCTCGGTGCAAAAGATATGGGCATCATCCTGGGTAAAGTTGCGTACCCGCATCAAGCCGTGCAAGGTTCCCGATGGTTCGTTGCGGTGACAGGAGCCGAATTCCGCCAGCCGCAGCGGCAAGTCCCGGTAGCTCTTGAGGCCCTGGTTGAATACCTGCACATGACAGGGGCAATTCATCGGCTTGATGGCGTAGTCATGGTGCTCGGAATGGGTGGTGAACATCATGTCCTGGAATTTTTCCCAGTGCCCGGAGCGCTCCCACAGGCGCCGGTCCACCACCTGCGGGGTGCGAATCTCCTGGTAGCCGTTGCTGTCCTGCAACTCGCGCATGTACTGCTCCATCACCTGGTAGATCGCCCAGCCGTGGGGATGCCAGAACACCATGCCCGGCGCCTCCTCCTGGGTGTGGAACAGGTTCAGGCGTTTGGCGATCTTGCGATGGTCGCGCTTCTCGGCCTCTTCGAGCCGGTGCAGATAGGCCTTGAGATCCTTTTTATTGCCCCAGGCGGTGCCGTAGATACGGGTGAGCATTTCATTGTTGGAGTCGCCGCGCCAGTAGGCCCCCGCGACCTTGGTCAACTTGAATGACTTGAGCTTGCCGGTGCCGGGCACATGGGGGCCGCGACACAGGTCCATCCAGTCGCCCTGTTTGTATACTGATATCTCCTCGCCCTGGGGCAGGTCCCGGATGATCTGCACCTTGTATTCCTCACCCATCGAGGAAAACGCCTCGATGGCCTCATCCCGCGCCATGACGATGCGGCTCACGGGAAAATCCTGCACCGCCAATTCCTGCATCCGCTTCTCGATGGCACCCAGATCCTCCGGGGTGAAGGGGCGCTCATAGGCGAAGTCATAAAAAAAGCCGTCCTCGATCACCGGGCCGATGGTGACCTGGGCGCCGGGGAATAAATCCTGTACCGCCATCGCCAACAGGTGGGCGGTGGAGTGGCGAATGATTTCCAGGCCGGCGGCATCCCGCTCGGTGATGATGGCCAGTTGCACATCGGCGTCGATTTCATAGGAGGTATCGACCTGTACACCATCGACAATGCCGGCGAGCGCGGCCTTGGCCAGTCCGGGGCCGATATCGGCGGCGACCTGGGCAACGGTAACGGAGTGATCGAAGACTCTTTGACTGCCGTCAGGGAGGGTAACTACGGGCATGACTGTTTCCTTGATCAGTGGTGACCCCTACCAAAGGCCACGTGATGAACTGCCGATGAATCCTGGTAATAGGTAAAAAATGAAGTGGTGGGTCTGAAGGAACTCGAATCCCCGACCTCCGCCATGTCAAGGCGGCGCTCTAACCAGCTGAGCTACAGACCCGCTTACTATTAAAGAGCGCGCATTATAAAGAGATGTTACAGCGCCGACAAGCACCGAATCTGTGGCTACTGCTCCAGCGGCACGGTGCGCAATTCCGGCGCTATCCAGTTGTTACTGCCCTTGCGGATATTGCCGAAGCCCAACTCCGGCAAACTGAACAGGGCGCCCCGCGCCCCCGCTTTGACACTTTTACCCCCATCGAAAGGCCAGCGAACCGCGCCCACAAGTGTGGCGCCCAGTGCCGCTGTCAGGTTGACCAGACCCAGCGCCGGGCGAACCAGCGCATTGCCGTCGGTAAAAAAAATAAAAAACGAATCCTGGTCGCTGCGATGGTAGACCGTCGATGTGAGGGTATTGGATTCTCGCAGCACCACCGCCATGTCAGACTTTTGTTCCTTTTGCGCACGGGTGTAGAGACGCCGCAGAGAGGGCAATTTCCGGTCGTCGCTTATACGCCAGTGCTTGCGCACCTGCCGGGCGGAGGAAAACGGTATGGGGCTTGGCGAGAAAGGTTCGCCCAATCGCAGCCCGGTTTCCTCTGCGAGTGTCGACTCGGAAATAACAAGCCCCTGTTTTTCCACTGCCTCCGCCATGGCCAGATCGAAGGTATCGAATAATTCCGACACGCAATTTTTTGTGATCAACTTGTAACCGAGCTCTTGCGTCGCATAGTGCTCTGTCAGCTTTTCAGATTGCTCCATCTCTTGCAACAGGGCCTCAGCGTCGGCCGAAAAGGCATCGGGTATTGACGGCGACGGGTAGGGGCCTATCCCCCGGGGAAGCTCCCTCGTCATGCGAACTCGCCAGTCATTCGCGCCTCCGGCAAGGCGCCGCAACTCCAGCAAGTTAGTCGTTGCCGCCTCCAATCGGGCATAGCTTGCCTCGCTCCACTGCGAAGATTGTCGCCATTGTTGCTGCGCATGCAGCCACAGGGCGAGTGCGTCCTCCTCCAGCAGGGGAAGCATCTTGCGCGTGCGCGAGCCGACTTCGATAACCGCGGCGTCGGCATCGAGTGTATTGATAAAAACCCAGCGGCCCTGCTCCAGGCTCAGGTTTATGGCTTGCAAGCGCGCCATGCCCAGCAACATTGCCTGCCCCCAATCGGGACGCTGACTGGAGGCCAGGCGGACGAGTGCCTGCTGCAATGCCGTAGCGTTGGCTTGCAGTACCAAGCGATCCTCAGCTGACAGGCTCATCGCATCACCTGCATAGGCGGAGGTGACAAGTAATTGCTCACTGAGGCCGATGTTGCGAGAAAGCACTTCGATCGCATGGAGTGCGGCCACCGTATCCGCATAGTGCTGATTGAAGGGATAGGCCGCTGTGGGCAATGTGCCAATAATAAAATCCTGCTCGCTGACGGTCCTGGCGCGCACCGGGAGTTGAGCGAGCTCCCGTTGCAAGGCCAGCCGGCGATCACCCAGGTAAGCTTCTCCGTGGCGCTTTTCTATTGCCGCGAGCAAGCGGGAGCGCGTTGATGCCGGTGTATCCGTCGCCTGACGAGTAAAAAAACCAAAGCCGGGTAACTCCACCGCAGCGGTCGGCTGCTGCGCCAAAGCCTGCGCCAGGGCGGAATCACGGCGGGCATCCTCGACCAGGCCGACCTGGCGGGAATGGGTCAGGT
>JAUXCW010000039.1 GCA_030618705.1 Gammaproteobacteria bacterium
GACAGTAGCTCAACCGCGCCCCATTAGTCATACGGGAATCTGGCGGTTATCTGGATCTTCGACAATCGGTGGGTGCCCTTCTTTCGTGCGGGCTAGACGCCGGTTGCACTACATGTCATTACGGAATTTCTTCTGTCTTTGCACGGTCCGGCTTGTAAGCGCGCAGAGACTGCCCGATAATCCGGGGCCAGCTTCCCCCGGAGTACACAATGAAAATCGACCCAAGACTTATCGTTGCTATGTTGTTCGCCGCGCTTTCTGTGCTCGGCATCGCGGGCTGTGGCAATTCGCAAATTGTTCACTCCTATGTCGATCCGGTCTTCAAGAAGCTCGACCTGGATGGTGTGCTGGTGGTGGCGGTTGCCAGAAAAAAATCAGCGCGCACCGATTTTGAGGATGCATTCGCCAGTGCGCTCGGCCGCCGCGGTGTTCGTGCAGAGGTTAGCTACGAGCTGGTGCCCTCGGTAAAAGCCCCGGCGGAAGAGGTGATAGCCGCCGCGAAAAAGGCCGGCCTGGATACCA
Organism: Gammaproteobacteria bacterium; assembly: GCA_030618705.1. Lineage (GTDB taxonomy): Bacteria > Pseudomonadota > Gammaproteobacteria > Pseudomonadales > JAHEGP01 > JAHEGP01. The sequence goes on from JAUXCW010000039.1 coordinate 523, forward strand.
TTCTCGTCACCCGCTATATAGGCAAGACCTCGGAGGAGGTCTACCATCCCGGTACGATTTATTACGATATAGCGCCAGCCTACGGTGCGGGTTACTACGGCGGGTTCGGCGGCTATTACGGTCGCGCCTATGAGGTTGCCTACGAGCAACCGGTGTGGACGACAAACGTGACGCACACTGTGGTATCCGACCTCTATGTGACGGAAACCAGTCAACACATCTGGCAGGCAGTCTCCGAAACCATCCAGGCGAGCGGCACAAAAAAACTGCGCAACGATGCAATCAATAGCCTGATAGGAAATTTAAAAGACCAGGGGCTGTTGAACTAGGAAGTGCCCTTACCACCTGGTCTGAATATTGAGCGAGCGTTCGTTGGAGCAGGGAACATATCCCCACGCGTCGAGAGGCAGCTGTTAAACGATTTGCTCATTTACTCGACGCTAATGGCCAGGTTTCTATGAGCGAGCCGGACTTTAATCTCGAGGAGCTGTCCGAATGGCTCCGCGAAACCACCGGCGAGGTGGCCGCCATCGAGCTTGCACCAATGCGTGGCGGCGGCTCCTGTGAGATGTTTGATCTCGCTCGCAATGGGCAGCGCTGGGTGATTCGTCGGGCGCCGTTGACGGCGGTTTCCGATACCGCTCACAACGTCGTGCGTGAATACAAGATTATAAACGCATTGCAGGGCGGGGAGGTACGTGTACCCGAGACGCTGGCGGTTTGTGACCAGCCGGAAGTCCTGGGCGCCCCGTTTTACATTATGCGCTATATCGATGGGGAGGTAATAAGGCGTAAATTGCCGACCCGGTATATTGAAAGCCCGCCGACACAGGGCGCCATCGGTGAAGAGCTGATCGACGCATTAGTGGAGCTACACGCCTTCGACTGGCGCAACAGCCCCATGGCGGAGCTGGCCAAAAACGGAAACTTTTTAGACCGCCAGGTCGCGCGATGGATGGGCCAGTTGGAGGGCTACCGACATCGTGAATTACCGGCTATCGACGATGTCGCCAGCTGGCTGGAGTCGCACCGTCCGTCGAGTGGTGAGCTGACCGTCATGCACGGTGACTACAAGATCGATAATGTGTTTTTCAGCAAGACAATCCCGCCGAGGATACTGAGCCTGGTTGATTTCGAAATGACCACGGTCGGCGATCCCCTGGTCGACCTGGCCTGGGCCATGATTTTCTGGCCGGAGGAGGGCAACACCCTTGCCATTGCGGCGCCCGGTAGCGAGGGTGGGATGAGTGCGGATTACTGCCAAGCCCCCACGTTACTGGTCCAACGCTACGCGGAAAAAACCGGCCGCGATATGGCCGACTTTCAGTGGTACCAGGTTTTCGCCGCATGGAAACTGGCCATCGTACTGGAGGCCTCCTACGCCAGGCACCTCAGCGGTGAGTCGAAAAACCCCATGCATTCGTTCTTCGGCACCGTTGTCGATGAGTTGGTCAAACGCGCCCGCCGCCTCGCGGATTAAGCGACAGGAAACAACACCATGAGCGATATGTTCGATGTCACGGCTAAAGTCGTGCTGATCACCGGGGGCAGCCGTGGCCTGGGCAAGGCGATGGCGCTGGAGTTCGCCCGGCGGGGCGCGAAGCTTGCGGTGGCCAGTCGCAAGCTCGATGAGTGTGAAAAAGTCGCGCAGGAAATCGAGGCTATGGGTGCAGAGGCGCTTGCCGTGGTCTGTCACGTCGGTCGTTGGGATACCCTGGAGGCGGTGATCGACAAGGTCGTCGAGCATTTCGGCAGGCTCGATGTGCTGGTTAATAATGCCGGCATGTCGCCCCTGGCGCCGTCGCTGCTCGATACCAGCGAGGCATTGTTCGACAAGATCATCGATGTCAATCTCAAGGGGCCACTACGGTTGACCGCGTTGGCAGCCACCCAAATGGCCCGGACCGGCGGCGGCAGCATTATCAATATCAGTTCCCTCGCCTCGCTTAAGCCTACCGCGTTAACAACGGTTTACAGTGCGGCCAAGGCCGGCCTCAATGCGCTGACCGCGGCCTCGGCACAGGAGTATGCGGCAAGCAAGGTACGGGTCAATTGCATCGTCTGCGGTACCTTTGACACCGATGCCACGGCAGGTTTCGTCCGTAACGAGGAATCGTTGCCCCTGGTGCTGGAGCCCATCGCCATGAATCGGGTTGGGCAGCCGGAGGAGGTCGTCGGCGCGGTGCTCTATTACGCCTCGGATGCCTCCAGCTATACCACGGGCAGTTGTATTACCGTCGACGGTGGAGTCAGGCCCTGAAGGGTCGAATGTGGTTGTCCATTAAGATGTCATTCTCTGCGTAACCCGGTATTGCTCACAATCGATTGATACCGTCGAGACTCCCGCGGTAGGCGCGCAGAACCTTTAGTAGAGACAGTTCCAGCCAGGCAAAATCGACTGCAAGCGCAAGAGCCGCCGGCAGGCCCAGCGGCGGATAGGCCGGCGCCATTGTCAGCAATGCCAGTGACGTACCATGGAGCCAGAACTGAACGCGAGCACGGCGCCTGGGCAGCAAATCGTGCATGGTCGGTAGCGTCAGCATGGCTGAGGGCTGCGTCAGGCAGGCTTGTTGCAGGTGCAGCCAGGCAAGAAATGGCGCGATCTTTTGCAGCATGCCGATAATGATCGATATCGCGAAACCTACCACCAGCAAGACTCCCCACTGTAGCTGGCTCGCCGGGCCGCTCCACTCCGGTCGAGCATAGGCCGCGCCATAGCCCAGCAGCGCCACTATCAGGCAGGCCAGGCCAAGCTGCCAGAAGCGAATGGTATAGTCGACCAATTTGCGTTTGCGCCGGCGAAACAGTGACAGCGTGATGGCCGCGTAGGCAATCCCCGACGACACCAGCAATGCAACAGCCAAACCGCTTGCCCGGTCCTTGCTGCCGGCGGTGAGCAGCACCAGGGCAATAAAAACGCAGGCGGGAATCGCCCGGGCAAGGGGTTTTGGAAACTCGGGGGTGACGTGAAACATGGGGATGACCTGATAGCTCACCGCCATGACCAGCAGTAATACCCAACCCAGCAGGGCGAATCTCAGGTGGGCGCCGCCGGACTGTTGCAACCACTGCGGCGTGTGGCCGCCCATATAGACCCATAGCATAAGCATGCCCAGGGCAACGGCGATAAACAGCGACAGCGCCGCCAGGCGTATGCCAAAGACAGAATCGCCACCGCCGGGTTTCACCAGGCGCAGTCCCAGCGCGCCGAGAAACAGGGCAAAGGTGACGGCCAGCAACAGCAATGCGGCGAGGCGCCAGGGGTCGCTATGCAATAAAAAGCTCGTGGCCAGGGCCAGTGTGCTCGCTGCCAGCAGGATGTGCAGGCCCGGGGCGAGCCAGCGCTGGCCCGGGACGCTGTGACCGCTTAACACCGGCAGCACCTGGAACAGTGCCCCCACCATGACAGTGGCCATAAAGCCCAGGGTCAACAGGTGGGTGGCCGCCAATGTTTCCGCTGTCCAACGGTTGGTCCAGCTCGCCTCACCACCGTGCAGCAACAATAACGCCCCCAGTATGCCGAACAGTGGCGCGCTGAGAAAAAAACGGTAGGGTATCGACAGCGCGGGCATGTGCTGTAACAGCAGTCTGTCGGTTCTCACGGTTCCAGCTTCCGGCAGTACTGGGCCGTGGCGGAATCCTCATGGCGCCAGAACAGGATAACCCAATGGCTGTGCCGACCGGGAAAATGCCGGTGATCGATTGCAAGGGATTTACAGGCATCGAACAGAGGGTAGGGCAGGCGGCGGTGCAACATTCGCAGATACTGACCGGGCTCTAATTGTTGCAGAATCACAGTTGCGCGCTGCAGGGGTTCCGGGGGCTCCATTGCCGAGGCGTCCAGTAGTATCTCCCCCTCGTGCAATCCGTTCATGCTCAGTCAACAGCCTGCATTCGGGCCAATACCGCTGCGGCATCGCCCAGTGCCCGATCGGTCATGGGGTACAGCATTTGTTCTTCTTTCATATTGTGCTGCTGAATCAGCAGCATCAGGGACTCCGCCAGGCCGAGGAAGCGATCCTGGTTCTGGGCCTCGACACAGTTACTCATTTCGCTCAGCAATGCGCGCATTTGCTTGTGCTCCATGCGCATTACCATGGTCGGGCCCTGGGTCTGGCCGGTCTCGGCCTCGAAGGTAGGGAACAATACCTCCTCCTCCATGCGCAGGTGTTGATGTATTTTTTCGCTGAATTCGAGCCACTGTGCGGCAGCGCTGGCCCAGTCCTTGTCCGCAGCACTGGCCTCAGCGAGGGTAAACAAGGCATCGCAGTCGCGGTGGTGCTGCTGCATGTATTGGCTGATTGAGTCCATGGTGTGAATTCCTTGATCCGATAATAAAAATTGTGGGCCTATTGTAGTGTGTACGCCGAGCAGTGCCATTGATTTAGGTCCGTGGTGATGCCGATTCGGCGACAGTTTACCCGGAGTGACCGTGTGGAGATGGCGACAAAATATGTTCAAGCTGAACCAAAACAGGCTAAACTGTCGCATCCAGCAGAAGAGCCCAGGACACAATGAAAGAACCCATCAATCCCTTCGAGTCGGAAGAAATCACCGCCCCCATCAACGACGAATGGCAGGCCAAGCGTCGCGTCGCGAAGGCCTTGAAACAACTTACCCAGGTGCTTGTCACCAGCACGCCACCCATCGAGGAACTCCATGGCATTGCGCGGAGCCTGGAGCAAACCGCCGAGCGCTTTTCCAGCTATCCACGCTTGTATGGACGCAGCGAATTTATGGCGAAGGGGACCCACGGCAGCTTTGGCCAACTGGCCCACGAGCTCAACCCCCTGGCCGGTTTGAGTAACCCCATCGCGCCGCCGGTAAATATGTGGATCAAGGATGGCCGAGCCCTCGGCAAGGTAACAATGGGATGGGCCTATGAGGGGCCGCCGGGAACCTTGCATGGGGGGTTTGTTGCCGCGATATTCGACCAGTTTTTGGGTATGGCGCAAATGATCGGCAAACAGCCCGGCATGACCGGGACCTTGACCACTCGCTTTCACAAGAGAACCCCCCTGAATACGGAATTGCGGCTGGAAGCCTGGATCGAGAAAATCGAAGGTCGCAAGACCATGATCGCCGGTGAGATGTACGCGGGGGAAACGTTAACGGCAACTTGTAAAGGGATTTTTATCCAACCCCGGGGCGGTATGAACAGGATAAAACCCCTGCCCGAGGCGCACGGAAAATCGTGACAACTGGCCCGGGAAAGACGCCAGGGCCTTTTAAAGGGTGTGTGGATTGATGGTAATCCCGCCGGATACATCCAGGACATGACCGGTAATAAATGAAGCGCGGTCGCTCAACAGGTAGCAAACGGCGTCCGCTATCTCCTCCGGTTCACCCAGTCGTCGCATGGCATGGACGGCCTCGGTTTTCTCCCGGGCGCCGGGAACCTTGTTGAAGTAGTCCTCGATCGCCGGCGTGCGTACCCCTCCGGGAGCCACCGCGTTGACGCGAATACCACGCTGGGCATACTCCGCCGCGGCGGTTTTGGTCAGGGCGATGACGCCGCCCTTGGCCGCGCTATAGGGGCTTTGAAGCGCCTCGCCATTGACCCCGGAGAGCGACGCTATATTGACAATCGAGCCGCCCCCGGAGGCCAGCATGGCGGGGATCTGGTACTTCATGCACAGCCATACGCCCTTTAATGTCACATCCTGCGCGCGATCCCAGCTCCGGCTGTCGACATCGGGGAGCAAGTTAAATCCTCCCCCCAGGGCGGCGTTATTGGAGACGCAATCCAGCCGCCCATAGTGGGCCAGCGTCGCGGCCACCATCTCCTCTACCTGTTGTTCACTGGAAACGTCCGCTGTAATGGCGATGGAATCACCGCCCGCGCTTTGAATTTCATCGCACACAGCGGCTGCCGCCGCTGCATCCCGATCGACAACCACGGCCACGGCGCCATCCCGGGCAAATGTCATCGCCGTCGCCCTGCCGATACCGGAACCGCCGCCGGTCACCAGGGCGACCTTGTTTTTTTAGTAACATGTCATGGACCTCGTTCGCATGTTTCCATTCACTTATCGGTATTTGACCATCTACCAATGTGTAAAGCCGGCTGGCACGGCTAATCGACTTCGTTATCGATAGTTTATATAATTACAAAAGGCGTCTGATACGAATTCAGGCTTGAGTCTAACCCGAAAAAAATATAAGCGAACCTCCGGTGGTAAAAAAAATGATAATTACCGTGAACAGGCAGTTGTTGTTCCCCTTGATGCTTGCTGTAACTGCAGGCTTTGCGACGGCGGAACAGGCATCAGCACAGAATTCTTCTGGTGGCGATAGCTCCGGGTCGCAGGATTCCCCGGCGAATCAGGCGGAGGAAGCAAATGCGGAAGAGCGCGAAATCTGGCCGCACCCACTACCGTTTATGGGACAAGCGGTGACCGATTTAGGCTTCGAATTACCCAAACCTTTCGGAATTTCCCTTACTTACAACACCATGCAGCATGATTTGTTGCTGGATAATCTGGAGGTCGGTTTCAGGGCGGCCAATCAGCCGCCCAGTGGCACGCAGCCGGTCAGCACGGTTGATTTCAACGATGTCGAGGACGATAACAAGACCGCGCTGTTGCGCTTCGACGCCTGGATACTGCCTTTTTTCAATGTGTTTGCCCTGGTCGGCAAGCTGGAGGGCACCACTGAGCTGACAATTGACCTGGATTTGCGCGACTTCGGCATCGATCGGCCGATTTCACGGCGGGACCGGGCTGACTACGAGGGGGAGACCTACGGTATCGGTTTCAATCTTGCCGGGGCCTACAAGAATATGTTCGGCGTACTCAACGTCACCTACAACCATTCCGATGTGGATATCGCCCCGGGCTCCAAAATTATCTCTCTCAATGTTTCGCCCCGCATCGGGCTCAATTCGACCGTGGGTGACTGGGGTAAGCTGGCGACCTATATCGGCCTGACCTACCTAAGCTATGACATGGATATTGCGGACAGTATCAGCGTCACCAATCCTGCTTTCCTGCCCATCATCGGCAGTCCCACTATGGTGATCGATTACTCGATCGAGGCATCGGAGAAACGCAACTGGAACGCCTTGATCGGCGCCAATTGGGATATTACGCGCTCCTGGAGCCTGCAGGCCGAATTGCAAGGCGGCGGACTCCGGGAGCAGTTTGTCAGCTCGCTCACCTACCGTTTTTAATCCCTGGCCGGCCGCCAGTCCACATGTAATTGTCGCTTTAGCGCAAGGGACTGGGCCGATACTGTCTCACCGTGTAATTCCTTCGCGTCATCACTGGTCGCCAGCCATACAATAACTGATGCCGGTACCGAGGGCGGCGCACCGCCCCACTGTGCGGCAAACGCTTCGTCCATGCCCCTGGCCTGCATGGATTCGGTGATAATAAATCCCGGCTCCAGGCTGTACATCTGGATATCTGTGTCCGCTAGTTCCGCGCGAATGACACCGGGCAGGCGCTGAAAGGCCGCCTTGCTGGATGCGTAGGCAAAGCTCCAACCACCATCATCCACCGGGCGGGGTGGGTCTTTCATGCCGGATGCGGACACCAGGTTGACGATACGGCCGCTATTACGCGCAAGCATGGAGCGGAGCGTTGCTTGTATCAATGCGACCTGGTGGAACAGATTGCCCCGGTACAGTTGCTCCAGATGATCTAACTCCAGGTCGAGAACCCGATCCAGGGTGCCGGGCCCCTGGTAGACTGCATTATTGACCAACAGGTCGATGTGGCCCCACTGTTCCAGCACGGTGTCCAGGGCGCCGAGCACCGAATCGAGCTGTAATAAATCCATCGGCAGCAGGAGTACTTCGCGCCCCTGTTCGCGGATTTCCGCCGCGGTGCTTTCTAGCGAGCCGGGCAGGGGGATATCGTGGTGGGAATCTCCCTCTTTAACCGTGCGGGCACTGATGGCCACGTCAAAGCCGTTCTTTGCCAGTGCGATTGCCGTGGCCTTGCCGATGCCGCGGCTCGCCCCGGTGACAAATGCCGTTTGCCTGTTTTCCATTCTATGAGCTCCAGCTGTTCACAGGGAACGGGTATCTTATCCGAAAAAATCCTGGTGAAGTAGCCAGCCACGGCTGCCGGCTCCGGGGCACGACAATCCGGCGAGGGGATTAGACTTCCCCATCGCACGGCTAACTGGCAATATAACAGCGGTGGCAAAACTTATCGGGGTTTCGACAAACTATGGATGCATCGACGATTGCGGATAGACTGGCGCTGAATGACCTCGTATACGACTATGCCCGTGCCGTGGACAATCGTGATAAAGACCTGATGCGCACGCTGTTTGCCCCCGATGCCCAGATCGTCGTCCCCGGTGTCGAACTCGATAGTCTCGATGATTTCATACGCGGCCTCGATGGGCTCGACCGCTTCACTGCAACCATGCACTGTGTCCACAATCACCAGCTTGTCGTGACGGCGGATACAGCGAAGGGCCAGTGCTATTGTATTGCTTCGCACCTTTACCTTGTGGATGCCGCCCCGTGGAAAATGGACTGGGGTATTCGCTACCGGGATCGCTATCGACGCAATGCCGACGGTTGGATATTCAGCTATCGCCGGTTAATCATTGTCTGGGAACAACATGCGGCGCTCAAGGGCTGAGTGGTATCATTAATATTTAGTATATTGATCTGCGAAACAATGATTGATTTACTGGTTTCGTATTATTTCAGGGGATAGGTGTATGTCGGATTTTGATCTGGATGCCGGTATAACGGCAGAAATGCGTGCTGTGCGGGATACCTGCCGCCGGTTTGCTCAGGAAGTCCTGGTGCCGGTGGCGGCCAAACTGGATCGAATGGATCCGGAGGCGGTTATCGCCCGGGACTCGCCACTGTGGCCGGCGCTGGAACAATACAAAAAGCTGGGCCTGGTCGGTATGCCCGAATGTTACGGCCCGGATTTCTCACCGGCCGAGCGCGCCTTGCTGCACTGTATCGTGCTCGAGGAGATGTGCGCCGGTGATGTCGGCATGTTTATCACCTTTGCCCTGTATAATATGGCGCCTACCATCGCCGCCAGCTTCGGCCGCGAGGACCTGGTCGAGTTTTTTGGCCAGCGCAACGAGATCAACTGCCTGGCAGTCACCGAGCCCAACCACGGTAGCGACTCCGTCGCCTTTACCGAGCCGGTATTTTATGACAAGAACCAACGTCCGGATTGTCGGGTGCGCCGTGACGGCGATGACTTTATTATCAACGGTCAGAAATCCGCGTGGGTATCCACCGGTACCATTGCCGGCTCCGCCACACTTTTCGCGACTTACGAGGATTCCCAACAGGGGTATGCCGATGGTGCGGTGTTCCTGATGCCGCTCGACCTGCCCGGAGTCAGTCGTGGAAAACCACTGGATAAAATAGGCCAGCGCAGCCTCAACCAGGGCGAAATCTTTTTCGACAATGTCGTAGTCTCCCGGCAATTCCTGCTGATGGAGGGGCCGGATGTCTACCCGGCGGTGTGGGAGTTCTATCTAAAGGGCGCGAATATCGCCATGGGCCAGCAGTTTATCGGTGTGGCCCGCGCCGCCTATGACCATGCCCTGGCCTATGCCAAAGAGCGGGTGCAGGGCGGCGTCGCCATCATCGAGCACCAGAACGTGAAGAATCGATTGTTCCAGATGTTTATGAAGCTCGAATCCGCCCGTTCCCATGTGCGCCGGGTGGCAATAGCGGAAGCCAGCATCGAGGGCGGCGTCCCTTTCCAATACGCGGCCAGCGCCAAGGTGCTGGCAACCCAGACCGCGTTTGAAATCGCCAGCGATGCGGTGCAATTGTTCGGCGGCAATGGTCTTACCCGGGAGTACCCGGTGGAAAAGATCTTTCGCGATGCCCGTGCCTCCACGATCGAGGACGGCGAGAACAGCTTATTGGGCCTGATGGCCGCGGCGCGACTTTAATCAAGCAAACTACAGGTGGAGAGTACTATGGAATTACGCGAAGTCATTGGTAACCGTCGCTCGATTCGCTACCTCGATCCCGACAGGCCGGTCGAGCTGGAGAAAATCCAGTGCATGTTGGAAGCCGCACGTATTGCCTCCCACTTTGGCAATAACAATGCCGCACAGGCCCTGGTGGTACACCGGGATACGGCGACCGATGAGCAATGGTCCTGCCTGCCTTCGCCGGTCGGCGGCTTCCAGATGAAAATGGCGAACGTGGTGATTCTCTGGTATATCCACCTCGATGCCATGGATGAGGCCGGCAAACGCCTGCGCGAATTAGTGCATTGCGGTGCGCTTGGCTACGGTCCCGATCGTTTTGAGGAGCTGGAGAAGACCCTGGTGCCGTTGTTTGACGAAACCGCGGAATTCCTTAAATTGCCGGGCATGGTCGATATGGATATGGGGCAAGCGGTTGCCCAGGCCACGCTAATGGCTTTTGAGCAGGGTCTGGGTACGTGTTGCCAGGGCTCCGGTGACTGGTCCAAAGTGGAGAAGGCCTTTAACATCCCCGAAAACTGCCGGATTGTCGTGGCGCAAACCGTGGGCTACCCACTGGAAGATCCCGCTACCGGCGGTCAGCGCCCGCGTTTGCCCTTTGAAAAACTTTTCCAGCTCAATGCTATCGATAATCCGTTCCCGCGCTCACCAGAGGTCGTTGAAGAGCTTGCGCGGGATCGTATGCTGCAAGAGCCCGCCACGGCGGATAACGCCGAGCGCGAGGCGGAAATCGAAGCGCTGCGACAAAAGTACAATCTACCCGGCGCGGGCATGATTTAAACAACACAGTGGGGTGCAAACCATGCGAGTCAATGCAGTAGTAGCGGGGGTCGGCATGACTCCCTTCGGTAAACACCTCGACAAGAGCCTCAAGTGGCTGGGCGGTCAACCGGTGCTGGAGGCGGTAAAAGATGCCGGCATCGAATTGACGGATATTGAGGCCGCCTATGTGGGAAACTGCGCCGCCGGTATCGTCACCGGGCAGGAGTCGATAAGAGGGCAGGTCATACTCAGTTCCATCGGCCTGGGTAAAATACCGATCATCAATATCGAAAACGCCTGTGGCAGCAGCTCCACCGCCTTGAACCAGGCCTGTATGATGGTGTCCGCGGGATACTACGATATCGCACTCGTGGTCGGTGTCGAAAAGCTCTACCACGAGAATAAGGCGGTCAGTTATGCGGCGTTTGCCGGGGCGGTCGATGTCGAGGAGCGCGACAAATTCCTGGCGGAAGTCTCCGCGGGCCAGTCCGAGGGCAGCGGCACAAAACGCTCCATGTTCGCCGATTTTTACGGCGTTCTGGCCCGGGAGCACATGGCGAAATACGGCTCGACCATTGAGCACTTCGCCATGATTTCGGCAAAAAATTCTTTTCATGGCAGCCTTAACCCCAATGCTCAATTCAGGAACGAAATGAGTGTGGAAGAGGTGTTGGCCCAGCCGGTGATCGTCGACCCCCTGACCCGGCCGATGATTTGTCCGCTGGCGGACGGTGGCTCCGCAGCGGTTATCGTCAGCGAGCGAAAGGCAAGGCAGCTCGGTATTTCAAAGCCGGTACGCGTGGTGTCGTCGGTGCTGCATTCCTATTTCGATCACCCCCCGGACGGGGAGAATGTGACCAGTATCTGCATCGATGAGGCCTATTACGAGGCGGGTATCGAGCCGGAAGACATCGATCTGGTCGAGTTACACGATTCCTCGGCGGTTACCGAACTGATCACCTACCCGCATTTGCGACTTTGCGCCGAAGATGAAACCTTGAAGATGCTGGAAGACGGCGATTTCCGCCTGGGTGGCCGCATTCCGGTCAACACCTCGGGTGGTTTGTTGCGCAAGGGGCACCCGGTCGGCGCAACAGGCGTTGCGCAACTGGTCGAGTTGACAAAGCAACTACAGGGACGTTGTGGTAAGAGACAGGTAGACGGCGCTCGCATCGGCGTTGCCCATAACGGCGGTGGTACCATCAAGGATGAAGTCGCGGCAATGAATATTACCGTGGTGAAAACATAAAAGGACCAGCAAATGCGCGAACGCAATGAATTCATTCTCGCTGACCTGATCAGCATTCGTGCGGAGCAAAAGCCCAACCTGGACGTGTTGACCTTTGAGCACCTCAGCCTCGACGGTGGTGCTACCCCCGACGAAGTGCGCAGCTATGCCGATTTACAGCGTAATGCCAACTGCATAGCGGCCGGTCTGGTCGAAAGAGGCATGGCAAAGGGCGATCGCTTCGGCATTATGATGCGCAATCATCCGGAATTCGTCGAGGCCATGATCGCCGCTTCGATCACCGCTTGCGTGTTCGTCCCCATCGACCCGCGTATCAAGGGTGAAAAACTGGCCTTTATGCTGCGGGATTCGGGTTGCCGCGGTGTGATTTGTGCGGACTACTCCGTGGCACAAGTTTGTGAGCTAGCCTCCGATCTGGAGAGGCTGGATTGGGTTCTGGCGCTGGAAACCGGTGAGAGCGGGGCGCTACCCCTGTCGAGCTTCGAGTCGGTCGAAAGTTTAAACCACGTACTGGCAGCTGAGGTGGAAACGGTTGCGGTGCGTGATACCCAACTCACGGATCCCCTGCAGATTATCTATACCTCGGGCACTACCGGTGACCCAAAAGGTATCGTCGGCGATAACCAGCGCTTTGGCGGTACCGGCATGTTGGGCTTTATCTTTGGCTACCAGGAGGACGAGCGCCCCTATACCGGCCTGTCCTTTACCCACAACAATGCCCAGGCGACGGCATTATGCCCCGCCTTGATGAGTGCTTACCGGGCGGTATTCAGCCGTCGTTTTACCAAATCGAAACTTTGGGATGTCTGCCGTCGATACGGTTGTACCAGCTTTTCCCTGATCGGCGGGATTGCCACGGCGGTCTATAGTGAGCCCGCAAAAGCCGACGACGCCGACAACCCCGTCCGTATGGTAGTGAGTGGTGGTATGCCGGCGGCCATCTGGGAGGCCTTTGAACAACGCTACGACGTCAAAGTATTCGAATTTTATGGCGCCAGTGACGGCGGCGGCATGGCCTATAAACCCGTGGAGGAGGGTCCCGTCGGCTCCTTCGGTAAACCCATGCCGGGGATCATCATGAAAATTCTCGATGATGCGGGGAATGAGTGCAATCCGGGGGAAGTCGGCGAAATTTGCTGCCGCCCCGAAGACGGTAGCGAGGCCAGTGTCGAGTACTTCAACAATCCGGATGCCTCGGTAAAAAAGATAAGCGGCGGCTGGAATCGCAGCGGTGATATGGGCCGTATGGATAACGATGGCTGGCTTTTTTTCGAGTATCGCAGGGGCGGCGGTATTCGCCACAACGGTGACTTTATCAACCCGAGCTTTGTCGAAAAGGTGATAGCGGAGGACGACCAGGTCGATGATGTATTCGTCTATGGTGTTCCCGCGGCGTCCGGCGCACCCGGTGAAAAAGATGTCGTTGCCGCCATTGTGGTGGTTGACCCGGATCACTTTTCTCCCGGGCGAGTCTTTCGCCACTGCCGCGGGGGCCTCGAAGCCAACTTTGTCCCGGCCTACCTGCAACTGGTAGGGGAAATCCCCAAAACCGCATCGGAAAAACCCCAGGAGCGCTTTTTGCTGGAAAGCTTTGTCCCGAATGGAGTAAATGTGTTTACACAGTAGCGCTCTATTCGAGAGCATATATAGTGATAGATTGAAAACAGGACGTGGGCAATGCTTCTCGGCACAGTACGGCAAATTTGGCGCTACCCGGTTAAAAGTATGGGCGGAGAGCGGGTAGATGCCGCGGAGGTCACCGGTAACGGTCTTGCCGGCGATCGCTGCTGGGCGGTGCTCGATGGGGTGACCCGGGAAATTTGCAGCGCCAAACGTTGGCCCGAATTATTAAATTATCGGGCGTCATTGCGTGCAGGTAGCGACCTGCTTGCCAGTGGGTTTGGTGAGGACGTTCCCAATGTTGATATTCACGGCCCAAATGGTGAGGTTCTGGCAGGCAGGGATACAGGAATCGAGGAGTTCCTGTCCGGGCTGTTAAACAGGCCCGCAGGCATCGCTCCGCTGGCTCACCCCGGTAATCGGGATCACTATCGGCTCGCTAAAGCGCGTTCAGCCGAGTCTCTTGCCGAGGAAATGCAACTGCTCCCCGGTGAGCCATTCCCCGACTTTTCCTCGTCTCACGAGGAGTTGATGCAGGCTCTTGCAGAGTGCGTTACCCCGCCGGGAACTTATGTCGATGCCTATCCCTTGCACCTTTTGACGACGAACTCCCTGCAATTTCTTGCGCAACGGGGGAGTGTCGATGCCGTGGTAGAACGCTACCGCCCAAATTTGCTGATTGAGCCCACGGAAAAGCTGGCGGCGCTGACAGAAAACCAATGGCTGGATTATCGCGTACAGCTTGGCGAGGTGATTCTCCACATACACAGCCGCACCGTGCGCTGCAGCATGCCTTCGCGGGAACAACAGTGGTGTGGTTTAAAGGCCGAGAAGACAATGGCGCGGGCCATGGTGGACAATTGTGAGCGTCATTTGGGCGTAAACGTCATGGTCGAGCAGCCTGGTCGTATTGCAAGCGGTGATAGTCTGATATTGTTGACCTGAGTCGACATCAAAAAGAGGTTCCAGCTATGTCCAATCAAGCCATTAATCCCGACAGCCTGTTTAAAATGGCCGGTTTTCACCAGGTCGTCACAAGCACCGGCAATAAAACTATCCATATAGCAGGGCAGGGCGCTTTTGATGAGCAAATGAATCTGGTGGGTGCGGGCGATTATCGCGCACAAGCTGTCAAAGCGTTTCAGAACCTGGCACTGGCTCTGGATGCGGCAGGAGCCACTCCCGCCGACGTGGTCAGTAGCCACATGTTTGTAAAAGGCCTTTGCCCAGAAGTTATCGGGCAATTTATCGAGGGGATGAGCGAGGCGCTGGACGGCCAGCCATTTCCAGCCAACGCTTCGAGTTTGATCGGTGTGGAAGCACTGGCAGACCCCGGTATGTTGGTAGAGATATCCGCTGTGGCGGTAATTGATTGTTGAAACTTTTAAACCGTTTATCGCCATCTACTGTTAAAAAGTAAAAAAACTTAAAAATATATTGTGTTTTATTTCTGTCGTTGAAAATCGTACAAACGCGCAGGCAGAAGATTTCATTTTTCCTGGCGAAAACGTTTTATTGCTTTATATAAGGTGTTTTTCTTCGTGTCGGGTAAAAGCGATGCTGGCTTGCCGCATGTTTTTATAATGTGTGCGTAACCGAGAACTGTATTTACAGCGCTCGTGTTGCGATGGGTACTATTGTGTCCGTATAGTTTTATTGCTATTTTTACAAGTAGCGTTACTCGTATCAAACCAGTGGAGATGTACGTAATGGCAACTGCTACAAAGAAAGCACCAACAAAGCGAGCACCGGCGAAGCGAAAAACGGCCGCAAAAAAGGCCCCTCGTAAAGCCGCAGCAAAAAAATCTGCCCTTTCACCGGTAGCAGCTAAAGCGCAGGAAGCCCTGGCTAAACTGCAAAGCGCGGTGGAATCAGAGAAGAAAGCACTGCTGGCCGCGCGTAAAAAACTGGATGCAGCGCGCAAACAGGTGGCTAAAGATGCCACTGCAGCCAACAAACGTGCGGTTAAAGCAGCCAGGGCGGCCTCGGATCGATCGGCCGCAAAAGTAAAAGCGCTGCGTGAAAAAGCGTCCACTGCAAACAGTCGCGCTAAAGATCTGGCCGAGAAGGCAAAACTCAAGGCCAATGAGCTCGCGGCAAAGGAAAAAGTGCTGGCTAAAAAGGCTGAAATGGCGGCTAAAGCCGAAGCGGACAAGGTCACACACCTGGCCAGGACTGCGGAGAAGTGGATCAAAAATCGCGCCGCAGCGGATACTAAAAAAGTACTCGCATTTGAGAAAAATCTGCTAAAAAAGGTGCAAGCAGCCGAGCGCAAGATACTGGCCAGGGCCAAAGCCTCGGAGAAAAAGGCCGAAGCCAAGCTACGTGCCGCGGCGAAGAAGCTGGAGGCCAGGACCAGGAAAGCACTGGGTCAACCTGCGGCAAAGCGTAAAGTAAAAGCTAAAGCTAAAGCCAAGCCAGCGGTCAAGGCCAAAGCGAAGACCAAAGCTAAGGCAAAAACCAAGGCCAGCCCTAAAAAGAAGTAACAGCCAGGTTCTTGAAGGTAAAAGCCCGCTGGAAGTCATTCCAGCGGGCTTTTTTATAAGTTCTCCAGGCGCCTTACCGCGTGACTTCCGGCAGGGGCTCACCAATAGCACCGGACGGTACTTCTACGGCGAGTTTGTTGGCCAGGGTGGCGGCAATATCGTAGGGCGTTATCGGTCGGCTGATGATTTCCTGTCGCAGACCGTTACCGGCGAATACCACTGG
>JAUXCW010000183.1 GCA_030618705.1 Gammaproteobacteria bacterium
GCGACCTCGAAGATCTTTGCCAGGTTGGCGAGGGCGCGATCCTCGGCGGCCTCTCGACTATTGCCCTCGCCGATGGCGCTGAGATAACGATTTTCAGGATACGCGGCCCCCGGTTGATCCAACCATTGAGGTTGCGTCGGAGTGGCGCTGCACGCACTGAGCAAGTAGATCAGTGACAGGGCCATGGCGATCGTGGCAATGGAAGGCCGGGCTATCCCGCAGTTGGTTTTGTTCATTTTAAGATTCCTCATCTCGGCTCGACGCTGGTGCTGAAAATGCCCTGATTTACCTGGGACGCCAGTACGATGACCTTTTCGCCCGGAGCAACGGTAACAGGCTGTGAGCGGGTACCGCCAGCGCCGCCTCGATCCGGCACCCGGATCGACCACTCTCCCGTGAGGACCGTTACCCGGGCAATCTGTATGGTCGAAGGTAACATGTTCCAGCTACGCGTGTCGGCTATCTCGCTGAATAGTGTGGCCAGGTTGGCGACTATACCGGCAAAGGGACTTTCTCTCTGTGCCGCGTGCACGGCCTGGTATTTGCTCACCATGCGGGCGAGGGACATGGCGTATATTTCGCCCTGTCTTGCATCCAGTGCCTGGCGGGCGAGGGATTCGATATCCTCCAGCATCCGGGTGGTGTGCGAATTGCCGGCGACCTCGATTTCCAGATGGCGTGCCTGGTAATTTGCGGGCGGGTAATAGGGTAGTGCCAGAGAGACAGTTTGCTCCAGTTCCGGGACGTAGACGGCGATCGTGCGTTGCCGCATGCCGCTGACGATACCGTCCCAGTAAATTACGATAATCTCTCCCTGGTCATTTGCACGGCTTGCCGCAGGTCTGCCGAACTGTTCTACGTAAGCCTCGTACTCCGCTGTCAGGCCGAGGTGATGGCTGGCTTGCAGCAAGCTGTCCTCCAGGGCGCGGGGTAGTTTTTGCTTGCGTCGTTGCATGGCCTCGGCCGCCTTGCGATAACTGATCATGGCGTCGCTCCATTCGCCCCCGAGTTCATAGATCAGGCCGGCAGTAAAGCGAGCGCTGGCCAGTTGCCCTCGCAGTAAGGCCTTGTCCGTCAGTTGATTCATCAACACATCGGCTTGCAGTGCCTCTACCCTGGCGCCCTCGAGATCGCCCAGCAGCAGGTAGTTGATGGCCAGGACTTCCTGCACCATGACTCTTTCGCCGGGTGTGCCTTGATAGGCCCGAAGGGTTTCGTTGATGGTCGCCGCGCCAAGGTTTTCGCTGATGCTGATGGCCTGCATTTGCTTCAGCAAAATCTTGGCCTGCTGCAGCGTCTCGATACTGGCGGTAAAGTCGCCGGTCAGGAGTTGCAGAATGCCGACATTGAGCAGGTATTGGCCTTGATCCCGACCCGGGGGGTTTAATTTTTCCAGGCTGCTCAGGGTGACTTCGGGTGGGTTTGACCGAAGGTCATCGGCCAGCTCGTTGACCTGGCGCTGATTGAAGGCGCAGGCCGGCAGCAGTGCCGCGAGGCACAGCAGGGATGTCAGGCAGGCGGCAAGGTAGTGGCGCATTCCATTTACGGGCGCACACTGCCGTCTTTCACCAGCTTTTTGATCTTCTTTTGCCCGAGCCAGACCTTGCGGTTGTCGGCCATGCTGATCATGGTCAGGTCGACCTGGTAGTAGCGTACCTGCTTTCTCGCCTCGGTATCGAGTATGGTGTTGATCTGGCCCTTGAGCATAAAGTCGGCGCCGATTTCCTGGCCGGCGGCGTTGCGAGTGTCTTCCCTGGCGTTGAGATCCTGCTCGATGCGCTCCTCGCGTATCTCCTTGCGATCGACGCTGGAGGCGACGAAATCCACCTGGCCGGAGTTGACCAGGGCACGTTCCAGATCGGCAACAAACGTATTGACGTTGATGTGTTCATGGCTGAGGTTGCGCACGGCGCCGACGATCACTGCGGGGGGGTGGCCGTTATCCCTGACGAAGTTGGAAATCCACGGCCGGGACAGGGCGTCCTGTATCATCTCCTCTGAGACCAGGCGGGAATCGGTATCATTCCAGGTGCCGCTCAGGTCGATTGTTTCCTCGGGGTCGACCCGGGTGACCTGGGTGCTGCAGCCGCCGAGTGTCAGACAGAGACACGCTATACCGATCCAGGATTTGATCATCGAGAACTCTCCATAAAGCGATCAAAATTGGTGTCCGCGTGCTTGTCGTAATACTTCATAAAGTTATCGCTCAGCTTATTGCTGGTGGCGAGGGCCTTGTCCAGGTATCTGGTATCGAGCTCTGCGAGGGAGTAAATGATGCCGGTTTTCTTATCCTTCCAGTGCCCCAGTATGCGGGCGCCGCTCAGTGCTTGCTGGGTACTGCTGTGTATGGCGCGCTCGACACTGCTGTCGGCCTCACCGCCGGTACTGCTGGTGTAATCCGACAGCGTGTCATTCATCACGGTGGATAGTACGCGGGAAATCTCGGCGCGGGCGCGGTTATCCGCGGTGGCTTTCTGCAGGGACTCATCGCCCATCGCCGGTGCCTCTCCGGTGCCGTGAATAAGGCGGCCGTCCTTGTTTTTTACCGCCTGGGTGCCCTCGTTTACCCAATCCGGCGCACCTTTGATTTGCAGGTCGCTCTCGATCCGGGTGCCGCTGCTACAGGCTGCCATCAGTGCTGTGACCAGCAATAGCAAGCTGATATTGATCGCTGCTTTCATTTGTTCACTCCATGTTCTCTATTGCGCAATTGCTGTATGGAATATAAGTGTTGTATCGGATAGTAGCATAGTTGAGATCGGCGCATGGGGTGGCCAGCATCATCGTCTGGCCGCCACGGCCGCTGTGGCATAGGCCAGTGCGGCTAACAGCATCAGGCGATAAAATCCGGCCTCCACCGCGACAATCGCCGCCAGTGGCGTAGCTATTACCGAGAGACAGCCATTGATACCCCAGGCCCAGGGCACTTGCTGCCGGCTGCTTTGCGCAAGTGAGCGCAGACCCGTGGGAAATGGGAAACCCATGAGCGTGGAGGGTAGTGCAAGCAGCAACAAGCAGATCGTGACCCTGGCCGGCATTTCAAGGGAAATGGTATGGCTCAGTGCCACGGGCAGGACAAAGGCCAGGGTGGCAAGCAGGAGTGCAATGAGCAGTGTTGCCTGTCGGGGCCGCAGCGTCGCCATTCTGCCGTGTCCTGAAAAATAACTTCCCAGGCCAGAGAACAGCAGCAGGATGCTGATTGCGCCGGCGGCGGCGAAAACGGGCTGGCCAAAATAGAAGATCAACTGATGTAGCAAGGCTATTTCGAAAAACATATAACCCAGTCCAAGCGCGCCAAAGTAGACAAGGGTAGAGGTCTTGCCACCACTATCGAGTGTTCCCAGGGGCAGCAGGATAAGAATCAGCGCAGCCAGCGTGAGCTGCACAAAAGTGACCAGTTCCACGACATAGCCTAGCTCGAGCAGGGGCAGGCTGCGCTGGTGTACCAGGCCACCCAGTTCCGGCAGGTTTTGCCAGCGCAGGAATTGGGAGAAAAAGGGGCGGTCATCGGTGGTTGCTTGCAGGCGGAAGGGGTAGTCGGCCAGCAGTTCCCTGCTGTCACCACTAACGATAGTGTCGAGGTTTTCCAGCCAGGTCTTGTCCTCGAGTTGGTGGTGGCGGATGCGCTCCTGGGATGAAAGCCCCGGCAGCAATGTGGGATCGAATTGCAGGGCGGTGCAAAAGGCCCTGACGGCCGCAATATCCGCGGCCGTCAATGGTGAACGCTTGAGCAGAAAAGTAATGCTACCCCAATTGCGGATGGCGACCAGATGCATGGCGGGGTGTTCGACTTGCTCGCTGCGAAGCATACTGATCAGTGTCTCGGCCAGTCGCAGCGAGTTGCGAGGCGGCGAGTCGAGCCATGCGGTGATAAGTATCACGCCTTCCTCAGTCAGGCTATGCCACATGGAGGCCATCGCCTCTGTGGTTAGCAAGTACTGCTGGGCCATGGCCCCGATGCCAGCATTCCCGCCGAATGATCCGACATCCGGCAGCATGATCAGATCGAAGTTTTGACGATTGGCCGCGAGGAAAGCGCGCGGCTCCAGTATGTGCCATTCGCTTGCGCCGAATGGCTCAACGGACTGTTCGGCCAGCCTGGCCAGGTCGCGGTTGGGTTCGACAGCGATAAGTTTGTCAGCCCCCTGTTGTAATGCGTGCGCCACGCCCAGTGCGTTGCCCGCTTGTAATACCAGCACCTGTTTGCGCGGCGCCATGTGGTAAGGCAGTGCCCCGGGGGTGAAATCGAGTAACCGGCTTGTGGCGCTGCCCGGCAAGGGGCCCAGCTGCTCGCCATTGTTAAACACCACGGCCTGTGCCGGTACGCTGCCGCGGAAGCCCAGGCTGAGGTCGGGCGCGGGTCGCAGCGATGGCGCGCTAAGTACCTGCAATAGTCCCCAGGGGCTGAACCGCTCGATCTCGATGCGGGCGCCGGGTAGTGTGAGCGCTTGGCTGACACCCTTGTATTGGGATAGTTGTAAGGTGGGTGGTGATACCAGCAACACCGTGATGACACCACTGGTCAACACCGCCAGAAGCAATGATAAGTGGCTGGCCCGTTTTACCAGCAGCAGGCCGGCCATCAAAGCAAACAGCGCGCATATCGATGGCAGTGTGGCCGGCGCTACCAACCACATTGCCGGCAACAGGAGTAAACCACCGCAGGCGGACCCCAGCAGATTGGCGAAATACAGGCTGCTTATGTTTTGCACCTCGCTGACGAAAATCAGGCCTATCGCCAGCGCACCGCAGAACATGGGCAATAAAAACAACAATTGGCACAACAGCAACAGCCAGAACTGGCGGCTATCGACGACCAGCATATACACGTCGAAACCGCCGAACAGGCCCTGAGTCAACGGTACTGAGAGCGATATGAAAAGCGCGCACAGGCAGAACAGCATGGGCAGTAGAAATTCGATTCGCCGCAGCAACCATGATCGACCCAGGGCGAGTACGGTACCGCTACAGCCGAAGCCCAGCAGCGCAACCGAAATCGTCATGCCGGCAAAGTGGTGCCATTGCACGATAGACAGGATCTGCATCAGCGCCAGCTGGAACCCGACCAGGGCGATGGAGACCAGCCACAGGCACCAGTGGAGCCGGGCCCGCATCACTCCCTCGTAAACGGTACGAAGCGCACCGACATCACACTGCGGCTGCTGATATCACCATCGGTGTCTTTTTCCACTAACATCAGTCGTTGCACGAAGAATGGCGAACCCACCGGGATAATCATGCGCCCGCCGGGCTTTAGCTGCTCGAGTAGTGGTGGCGGAATATACTGTGCGGCGGCGGTGACGATGATGGCGTCATAGGGTGCATATTGCTCCCAACCGAAGTAGCCGTCCCCCTCTCTTACGCTGATATTGTCATAGCCTTCTTGCTGTAGCAGCTGACGAGCGCTGTCGGCCAGTGCCTCGACAATCTCCACGGTGTAGACATGATCGACCAGGCCGGCGAGGATGGCCGCCTGGTAACCCGAACCGGTACCGATTTCGAGTACCTTCGAGCTCGCAGCGGGCCGCACCAATTCGGTCATGGCAGCGACGATATAGGGCTGGGAAATGGTTTGGCCGTGGCCAATCGGTAGCGGGGAATCCTGGTAGGCGCGGTCGCGATAGGCTTTTGGCACGAATCGATGGCGCGGTACGGTGGACATTGCCTCCAGCACGGATTTGTCAGCAATGCCGCGCTGCTCGATTTGTGTATGCACCATGTTCTCTCTCGCCCCGGTATGGGTTGCCTCCTCCTGCCCTGCCGAGACAGCCAGGTGCGGGAGGAAGGCCGCGAGTACAAATATACGTAGACCACTGGTACTCATCACAAGCTCCATTGCTGCCGGCGCGCCTTACTTTAATCCAGTATCATCCAGTCTCCTTCTATTCTACCCAATTCCCTGGTAGTAGTTTATGATCTGGTGCAATAATTCACTGTGGCAGTGGCGACGGTTACTACCAGCCTGTTGACGCCTGTCCGCTAACATAATAAGAAACCCCATGGCCTTTATCGTTCCCTCTGATATCAGTCCCGTCGACCAGGACCAAGCCAATAGCCGCGAGTTGGAGACGCTGGTCTTGTTGCGCAAGGGTTTGAGTGACGCCTTCACGGTGTTTCACAGTGTTCACTGGAGCCGCTCCTACGAGAAGTACACCGTTTTCGGTGAGGTAGATTTCGTCATCGTCAATCGGGCCGGCGATATTCTACTGATCGAGCAAAAGAATGGCCCCCTCGATGAAGTCGACGGTGAGCTGGTGAAGCGCTACGGTGACGGCCAGAAGAATCCGGTGGATCAGGTGGTGCGCTCGCGGGGCAATATTATCGAGAAATTTCGCGTGCAATACGGTAAGACGCCGCGCCTGGCCATCGACTACCTGGTCTATTGTCCCGATCATCGCATCCGCCAGATCAACGCCGCGGCGCTTGACCGCAGTCGCGTGGTCGATGCCAGCAGGCAGAAGGAACTACCCGCGTGTATCGAGAATATTCTGGGGGAGGGCGTGCCCGACGATTATATGCGTGAGAAAGTACAGGGCTTTTTCCGCCATACCTTTCAACTGGTGCCCGATATACATGCTCGCCAGCAGCGCCTCGATGAGCGTTTCGTGCAGCTTTCCCAGGGGCTGGTGAAGTTTATCGACAATCTCGAAATTGAGCCGTTCCGGCTGCGTGTGGTGGGCACGGCGGGTTGTGGTAAATCCCTGCTTGCCGCCCATCGTTACAGTCGCAGCATCGGCAGGGGCCGGCGCACCTTGTTGCTGTGTTATCACCGCCCACTGGCAGAGATGCTGCGGGAAAAACTGCCCGACGGTGGCGTGGTGGATTCCTGGCACGGATTCTGCCGTCGGCTATTGCGCGAGCACGGCGTCACCGTCGATTATTCGCAAATGG
>JAUXCW010000118.1 GCA_030618705.1 Gammaproteobacteria bacterium
GATGTTGTAGCTCCCGGCTAAACGGTTGGTAATGCGCTGGGGTAAAGCCGTAATCGAGCAGTTTCTGGTGAATGGCTCGATCCATGCTTTTATACCGTTGGCCCAGGCCGTTCAGTTCAATGATCACGGCGAGCAGGGTCTCCGAGGACAAGATATTTTCTGCGCCGGAGACGACTTCTGACTCGTAGCCTTCCACGTCGATTTTTAATAGGACCGGATTAAAGTTTGCGGCGATTGCATCCAGTTTGTCAACAACGACGCTGGTGAAATCGGTGCTTTTCTCGTCCCCTTTCAGAACGTAATTGGTAGAGTCAAATAGCATGGAAAAGCGCAAAATGTCCCGCTCTCGACTCGCGCCTATCTGTCTGGCATCTATCCGGTCCTGCAGCCGGTTAAGGTTGATGTTGTCCACCAGTTGCTGGTAGCTGTCGGCCACGGGCTCGATCGCTAAGACATTCGCTCCTCTTGACGCTGCAAGCAAACTGTAGGTTCCGATATTTGCCCCCACGTCGATGAAATCGTCATCCTCGCGGATAAAATGCAACAAAAATACCATATCCTCAAAGTCCATTAACCCCACATAAAAGTTGCCGGTAGCACTATCCGTACCTGTGCGAGCCAGTAGTCTCAGGTTTTCTGCGAAGGGCATTGCCACCGCCTCCCGTAGTAGCCTGCTGCCGAACTGCCAGCGAATAAATCGCCCAAGTGTGCCGGGCTTATCCAGGCGTCCCAGGGGATGATTGAGATAGTGCCTGAGTACTCGATACAGCTTGGCTATCATGGGGGGCCAGGTTCGCGTAGGATCTTGTCGACCAGGTCTGAAAAAATCCGGGCCCAGTTGTCGGGTGTCTTATCGGCTATTTTCCCTGGCGACAGTCCGCCCATCTGGATTCGAAGCTGATTGTCATGGGCGAGTTGTGCCATTCGCTTTGCCAGGGTCACGCTATCTTTTGGTGGGACGATGTATCCGTTTTCTCCCTGCTGAACCCGATTATGGATTTCGCCGATGGCGCTGGTTGTGATGATCGGCAGTGAGCAGGCCATTGCTTCGTCTATCACCATGCCATAGGGCTCTCCAAGTGAGGGGAACACGAACACATCGGCCATCGCATAGTACAGGGGTAACTCTCGTTTTTGTTTGAAGCCGGTAAAAGTAACATTGTGTAAGCCCATTTCTATGGCTTTTTCCTGAAAACGCTCCATGTCAGCTCCGTCGCCCACAATGAGTAGCGTGACCGGTTTACTACTTTCTTGCTGAACAAACTCGTAAGCTTCCAGTAGAAATGAGATTCCCTTCTGCTCCCATATCCGCCCGACATAGATAAAAGTGATACCCAGGATACCGTACTTCCGGCGCAGCGAGTTGCGTTCTATCCTGACAGCTTCTGCATGCGAATTATAAAAGTGGTAGTCGATGACGTGAGGCAAGTAGTAAACATTCCCGGGGTCCGCACCATAACCAAGAGCGAAATCCCTACCCTCACTACCCGCTGTCAGGATCGCGTCTGCGGCTGGAAACAAGTGTCGTTTTATGTGCTCCTTGTATGGGCGCCGGGTAACCATAGAGTCGAAAGTGATTTCCACCCAAAGTGCGGTTTTTATCCCGCGAAGTCGCGCCAGGACCCAGCCAATTAAAAATACGGGTTGTGCGTACAGACTGATGAGCAGGTCGGGCCTTGTGCGCCATATTGGTGGTGGCCAGTGAAATGTGAAGCCTGCGAGTGTAACCGTTTTAAGATATCGATAGCTGAAACGCCATTCACTTTCGTTCTGTTCCCAGTCGTAGTCCCCGTAGCTGCGTTTGCAGAACCAGACCTCGAAATCCAGATCGCCACGGTCTGCTACAGCATTAAAACGATCAACCATGTAGGGCGTGGGAATGTTGTTCCAGTAAACAACGCGAGGTCGATTAGTCATAGCAGAAGCCAATAAGTGTTAGAGCAGGGTATTTGCTGGCCTGGTGTGGTTAATCGCCAGAGCTGGATGTTATCATGGCGTGCAGAGCAGTTTAAGGGCCGGGTCAGTCGGAAAGCCACTGTCCGCCGACTGATAATGACGAAGCGAAGATAATTGAAAATCCTGGTTTACGGCATAAATTACCAACCCGAGCTGATCGGTGTGGGCAAATATACTGGTGAGATGACAGGCTTCCTGGTGTCACGCGGTCACACTGTGCGGGTAATTACCGCGCCACCGTATTACCCCGAATGGAAAGTCGCCGCCGAATACAATTGCTGGTGGTATCGATATAGCGAGGAGGAGCGGATATCCGTGTGGCGCTGCCCCCTTTATGTTCCCTCGAGTCCGCGAAGGATAACTCGGCTCATCCATCTCGCCTCTTTTGCCATTAGCTCACTGCCGGTTGCGCTGGCCTCAGTGCTCTGGAAGCCGGATATCGTCATTGGGATCGAGCCGACACTGTTCACCTCACCGGCAACGATATTACTTGCCCGGCTGGCAAAAGCGCGCTCTGTGCTACATATTCAGGACTACGAGATCGACGCAATGATCGGCTTCGGTATAGCGCAGCCGGGCAGTCTGGCGAGGCTGGTTACCCGGCTGGAGGGACGACTGATGCGCTCTTTTGACCGGGTTACGTCGATTTCCCATAGCATGTTGGAAAAGGCCAGGGCTGGAGGCGTCGCTGGGGATAAACTCGGTCTTTTCCCGAATTGGGTCGATACTAGCGCGCTGTCGCCGGGTGGCGACGGCAGCAAATATCGCAGGCAGTTTGGTATACCATCGGATGCCAGGGTTGTGCTTCATGCGGGCAACATCGGCCACAAGCAGGGTCTTGAGCTGATACTGGATGCCGCCGCGCATTTTGCCGATCAAGCGAATATCTACTTTCTCATAGTAGGAGAGGGGGCACGGAAGGCCGCCTTGCAAAAGCGGGCCGCAACCATGGGTTTGCAGAATGTCATCTTTGCGGATTTACAGCCCAGGGATGAGCTGCGTAATTTGCTGGCATGTGCAGATATACATGTGGTCTTGCAAAAAAGCGGTGGTGGCGATGCTGTTTTCCCATCACGTTTGACGGCGATACTGTCGGTGGGAGGCCGCGCCCTGGTAACCGCCAACGAGGGTACCGAGTTGTACAAGTTATCCCGGGCAAGGCCAGGAATTTTTAGATGTATTGAGCCCGGAAACAATGTGGCTTTTTATGATGCAATTTTTGAAATGTTGCAATCTAGTGAGGAAGGGCACAATGTACAGGCGAGGCAATATGCCCTGGATTGCATTTCCAGTGACGCCATACTGCATAACTTTGAACTCGAATTGCGCCAGTTGCACAAAACTCGTCGTTAGCGTTTGCTGCTGTGGGTGAGCCCATGTTTGCTTATCGAGGTTGAAGGTGATTCCCAGGCTTATTCATTATTGCTGGTTTGGCCGTGGGGTCATGCCGTCGGATCAACAGGCTTATGTGCATCAGTGGCACACCAGGCTGAAGGATTATCAATTTATCCGCTGGAACGAGGACAATTTTGATGTCGCCCAATGTCGGTTTGTGCAAGAGGCCTACGACAGGGGGCAGTGGGCTTTTGTTGCCGATTACGCCAGACTAAAAGTATTGAACGAATACGGAGGTATCTATCTGGATACGGATGTCGAGATGAAGGGCAGCTTCGATGACTATCTCGACTGCGATACATTTCTTGGTTTTATGTATAATTGCGCCTTGGGAACGGCCGTACTTGGGGCTGCCAGCCATTGTCGATTTACCACTGAATTATTGGATAAATACACCAGCAATGAGGTGAATTTGATCGATCCCAACAACATAGTGGTGACTGACTATTTTCTTGAGGCATTTCCGGCTTTCAGGCTGGACAACAGTCGGCAGGAATTTTCCGGTATTGTGATCGAGCCCAAGGAGGTCTTTGAACAACCTGATATTTTCCGCCGGGGAGTATCGGTTCATCACTATTCGGGCAGCTGGATTGTCGAGGAGCAGAAAAACAAGCCTCGCCGGTTCGGTACAATCACGGCCTGGCTTCGACGCGTCCCCCTTGTTTTTTATTGTTATCGGCAGTTTCGCTGCGCCAGGGATGCCAGGCTCAACCCGATCTATGCCAGATTCCGGCAGGGTCAGCGTAAATGAAATTAGTTAGTGTGTATCCAGAAGGCCGGCCCCGCAGAAACGCATAGTTTCGTCATTCCAGCGCAGGCTGGAATCCGGTAAGCTGTTGATTATATGGACACCAGCCTGAGCTGGGATACGCGCCCTCTCTAAAAACATGCGTTTCCGGACGAACACTAGTTAGCCTATGGCCGATCTTGATCTGAATGAAAACGCTCGTATCTACCTCGCCGGTCACCACGGCATGGTGGGCTCTGCTATTGAGCGGCAACTGAGAGAGCAGGGCTTCACCCACATAATCGTCAGGGGCAGGGAGCAACTTGACTTACTTGACCAGCGTGCGGTGAGCCGGTTTTTCCTTGCGGAAAAACCGGATTGCGTGATTATGGCCGCGGCCAAGGTCGGTGGTATCCATGCCAACAGCGCCTATCCGGCGGACTTTATTTACCAGAACCTGATTGTAGAGTGCAATGTTATAGAGTCTGCTTTCCGCTCCGGAGTCCAGCGCTTGCTGTTTCTCGGCAGCTCGTGTATTTACCCCAGGCTTTCGGAACAACCGATTCAGGAGCAGGCGCTCATGCACGGCGCGCTGGAGCCTACCAACGAGTCTTACGCCATTGCGAAGATTGCCGGTATTAAATTGTGTGAGGCATACAATCGACAGCACGGTACGGATTTTCGCTCGGTTATGCCGACCAACCTCTACGGCCCCAACGATAGTTTTCACGCGGAAAACAGCCATGTTATTCCCGCCATGATACGGAAATTTCACGAGGCGAAAGGACAGGGGAGTGCATCGGTGGAATTCTGGGGCAGCGGCAATGCGAGGCGGGAATTTCTTCATGTGGATGATATGGCGGCGGCGTGTATTCATGTGCTCGGGCTCGCCAAGCCCCTCTATGACAGTCACACTGAGCCGATGTTTTCCCATATCAACCTCGGTTCCGGCACCGATGTCACTATCCGGGAGTTGGCAGAGACCCTGAAACAGGTGACCGGGTACAGGGGAGAAATTTGCTGGGATGTCAGTCAGCCGGATGGAATGCCGCGCAAACTGCTGGATGTC
Source organism: Gammaproteobacteria bacterium (assembly GCA_030618705.1). Classification (GTDB taxonomy): domain Bacteria; phylum Pseudomonadota; class Gammaproteobacteria; order Pseudomonadales; family JAHEGP01; genus JAHEGP01. The sequence continues at coordinate 5,148 of JAUXCW010000118.1, forward strand.
ACCAAGCTGCGATCACTGGGATGGCAACATTCCATTGCCCTCGAGGCGGGGCTCAAACAAACCTACCGGTGGTATACAGACAACGAGGCATGTCTTCGGAAATAGCCCGGGGCCCGGGTCAGATGGCGCCTGGTGACGCACTCTGGCCGCCACCGCTTCCCGCGCCTACCGTGGGGGCCTTGCTGACGGGCCGGGTTTCGCGGATTAATTCGGCGCAGATCGATGGCGGCGTAATGCCTATGACCTGGGCGACCTTGCACGATCCGACACCGGAGGATGCACTGAGGGCGAGGTAGCCAATTTCTTCTTGCTGATCGCTGGGAACCTTGTCCATGGCGGCCTTGGTCAATGCGCCGGCCATTTCCTGTGGTGCGTTGTGAATAGCGATGACGGCCGCATCGGATACGGTGACGCCCTGGCCTTCGAGCATTACGATAATCTGTTCCGCGCTGGCGCCTTGTTTCACCGCATTGTCCACCATTTTAGCCAGATCCAGCGGTGCGGCAGCGAGATTGAAGGCGACCACGGACATCGCCAACAGGAGGATACCCGGTAGTGAAACTGACCTGAACGACATGAATTGCTGGCCTCCTTCTCCAGTGCGTCTTAACATTCTAGGGGCAGGCACCGACAACTGCAAGACGCTTGCCCGGACGATTACCCTGTTGCCGGGCAGGTGCTTGCTAAAGATGTTGCTATTAGCGGGTGACAGTAAAGCGGAATTTCTCTAGACTTCGCTAATGCCGGGGCTTCCGGTCTAATCCAGATATTCCGTATAAAAGGATTGTGCGTGCCAACCAAGGTCATTTCCAGGCGAAAAACTCTCTCTTTCCCTGGCATCGGTATTTGCTTGATGCTCGCGGCGGGTAGCGTATCTGCCAATGAGCCGGCGACCTACCGTGCGGGTATCGTCGAATTACTGCCGACACTGGAGAGCGAGTTGGGGAATGACAGTAATCTGCTGAACACCAATTCCAACTTCAAGGCGGTAGACACCGGATACTTTAAAACGGATGCGGCAATTCAGGCCTGGATACAGGACGGGCCCAATAGTTACTCCCTGGCCTACCGCCTGAACGATGGCCGTTATTTTGATAGTAGCGAGGACGATTACACCGATCACAAGCTCAATCTCGATATCCATCTCGAGGCCAACAGCAAGAACAGCTTCGATATCTATGGCGAGTACGACGCTACCCATGAAGCACGCGGCACGGGGTTTAGCGAGGGCATTCGGGCGTTTCTCCAGGAAAATCCCTTTCGCTACAAGGACAGCCTGTTCGGCGGCCAGTACACCCTGGGCAATCGCCAGTCAAAGGGTCGCCTGGAGCTTGCGGCGAGTTGGTTTAACCGTCAGTGGGATGACGAAGATGCCCAGCTAGGCGGCGAGATCGTCAATATCACTGATGGCCGCGACCATGATATCTCCATGCTTCGCGGAGATTTTTACTGGAAAGTTGCAGCCAAAACCGACCTTTTATTCGAGCTACGCCACAATACGATTAACTACGATTTCGTTCCGCCCAATACGGTTTCGCTGGATAGTACCGAGACCTTTGCCCTGGTGGGTGTCGAGTGGGAATTGACCCATAAAACAACGGGTATCGCCAAGGTCGGTGTATCCAGTAAAGATTTCAAAGCAGATCAGCGTGGCGATTATACCGGCGCCACCTGGGATGTCGGCATTGCCTGGGAACCGCGGAGTTACTCGACCATCGAGTTGTTGTTGCGAGGCTACCCCGCAGAAACCTACGAGGTGGGCAGTTTCATCGATACCCGGGATTACCAGATTAGCTGGGATCACAATTGGCTGCGGAAATTCGGCACCAGTATCGACCTGGTATACCAGCAGCTGGTCTTCGAGGGCTCCTTCGATAACCGGGAAGACGATGTGCTGTATACCCTGATCAGGGCGGATTACGATTTTTACCGTTGGTTGTCCCTCGGCGTAGGCTACCGCTTCCAGGAGAAGGATTCCAGCAGGAACAGCCTGGACTACGATCGCAACCAGATCTTCCTCAGCATCGCGCTATCCTTATAAAGCCTCGAACCATGTCAGTGTGGCAACCTATAGTTTATTTGCTTCTCATCCTGTTGGCGAATACCGCGGCTGCTGAGAGAATCGAAGAATCCTATCGCCTGGCTCGCGGTGATGTCGTGGGCATTCACGTCTACGGTGAGGAAGACCTGAGCTTTGACGAGGTAAAACTCTCAGGCCGCGGTAAAATCTCCTTCCCTTTCCTGGGGGAGATCGACGCCAGGGGGCTCACGGTCGGGGAGTTGGAACAAGTGCTGATTGACGGTCTCAAACCGGATTACCTGATCGACCCGAGGATCGTGGTGTCGATTCGCCAGTACCGGCAGTTTTATGTCGATGGTGAGGTCGGCCAGCCGGGGGGCTACCCCTTCCAGCCTGGCCTGACGCTGCGCAAGGCAATATCACTGGCCGGGGGGTTTACCGAGCGGGCGTCCAAATCCAAAGTGCAGATTATCGGTGAGGACGATGAGGACGGTGAGCCACGCAGCGAGAGTCTGGACTATGTGGTTAAGCCCGGTGATACCATAACGGTCAAACAGAGCTTCTTCTGAGTATCGTGAATACCATGTTGCCGACCAGGGATATCCTGCTAAACGCCGAGAGCGGTAGAGAAGACGAGATCGACCTTCGTCACTACTGGCGGGTGGTGATGCGCCATAAATGGGGTATCGTCGGCCTGGCCTTTGCGCTGTCTCTACTGACCGGATTAATCGTTTACTCCATGGATCCGGTATTCCGGGCCACCGTCACCATCCTGATAGAGTCCAGGGGCGCCAAAGTGGTCTCTATCGAAGAGGTCTATGGTATCGAGGGCGGCAAAAGCGAGTATTACCAGACCCAGTTTGAGATCCTCAAGTCCCGGGAACTGGCGGAGCGGGTCGTGCGCAAGCTCGATATGGTGAATATCCCGGAATTCGACCCGGAACTCCAGGCGGGTTTGCGTTTGAGTGACTGGCTGCCGCTGGAGAGCGATGACGCTCTGGATGAGGACGAAAAAATCGCCCTGGTGGTCGAGGAGTTTCGCGAGCGCGTAATCGTCGCTCCGGTGCGGCAAACCCAATTGGTCAATGTCAGCTTCGAATCCGACGATCCGCGGTTGGCCGCGATCGTTGCCAACACCCTGGCAGACCTGTTTATCGAGGGTTACCTGGAATCGAGGCTGCAGAACACCCAGAAAGTAACACAATGGCTCAGCGGTCGAACCGGCGCCCTGCGCAGTAAGCTCGAAGCCTCCGAGCAGCGTTTGCAGGACTATCGCGAGGAAAACCAGCTGATCGATGTGGCGGGGGTCAGGACCGTGGGCGCGAAGGAGCTGGAGGAATTGACCGGCAGCCTGGTGGACGCGCGGCGGCAGCGGTCCGTCGCCGAGAATATCTACAGTGACGTACGCGATTTGCAGGGCATGTCCACGGCAGAGTTGTTGACTGTTCCGGCTGTGCTACGCCATCCATTGACCCAGGGTTTGTCCGAGCGCGAGGCGGAGGCCGAGCGGAAAGTGGCGGAATTGTCCCGGCGCTATGGCGTAAAGCACCCGAAAATGATAGCCGCGAAAGCGGAGTTGGCGGTCGCCGGCAGGGAGCTGAGTGAGCAGGTCGCCAAGGTGGTATCGGGTATCAAGCGCAATTACGATGCGGCGAGGCGCAACGAAAAAAACCTGATGGCGGAATTAAACGCCAGCAAATCCGGCATCCAGGTCATCAATCGCAAGGAGTTCAAGCTGCGAGAGCTGGAACGGGAGGTCGAAACCAACCGCAAACTCTACGATATGTTTCTCACCCGGATCAAGGAGACCGATGAGTCAGTGGGCATGGATAGCGCCCACGCCAGGGTAGTCGATCCCGCAGTAGCCCCGCGCAGGCCCATTAAACCCCGCAAGGGTTTATCGATCGGCCTGGCTTTTGTTATCAGCCTGGTGCTAGGGGTGCTCGTTGCTTTCGTGCACGATGCCCTGGATAACACTCTCAAAAGCCCGGTCGATATCGAAGAGAAGCTGGGCGTGCCGATGCTGGGCATGTTGCCCCTGATAAAGACCTCGAAGGGCGTCGGTCTTACCGAGTATTGGCAGGATGCCAATTCCGGTTTCGCAGAGGCCATTCGCACCATTCGCACCGGGGTTATACTGTCCGGGCTGGACAATCCTCATCAGGTCACAGTGGTGACTTCCTCTGTGCCCGGCGAGGGCAAGTCTACCGCAAGCCTCAATCTGGCGGTGGCCCTGGGACAGATGGAAAAAACCCTGATCATCGGCGCCGATTTGCGCCGTCCCACCCTGGCCAATCGCATCGGCCTGCCGCCCAATGCGGCCGGCCTGGCACAGCTGGTCGCCGGCACCGGCGAGTTGGAGGCTTGTATTCATCACTGGGAAGAGGGTGGTATCGACGTCATGCCCGCGGGGATTATCCCCTCAAACCCGCTCGAAGTGCTGAGTTCACGGCG
>JAUXCW010000237.1 GCA_030618705.1 Gammaproteobacteria bacterium
TGCCCGGGCTGCCCATGCTGACCAGGGGAGTTTGCTCATCGAGGGGCAGGGCGATGGCCGCCCCATCGGGAAATTGGCGATTGTCGCCATCGTCACTGTTTTCAGAATCGTCGGCCCAATCGAGGCGAAAGAACAGGGACTCACCGTCGTGAAGGGCTTTCACCCGCACCTCGCTGACAGCACCGATGGGCCTGTCGGCCCAGGAGGCCCGGATCGCCTCGCTGGGTTGCAGGGCGACGGGCGTACCGTACAACTCAATGCTTGCCGCGGATTGAGATGCCCATTGGGGGTCATTGGGCTCAAGCAGCTGATCAAAGTGGCTTGTGGAGATAAAAGGCGCCAGCATAGCGACCTCCTGTTGTGTTATCTCACTTTCTTTATAGAAACTTACCTGATAACTATGTTTTTATATACGAATATATAGGAACATTTAGGACATGTATGCCCCTGTTATAAATGAAGCGCAAGCCCGGCTTGAAAAAATTTTTAGCGCCACCCAAACTCCTCCACCAGAGACCAGGAAACGACCAGCATGGAAAAACCCCACCACGACAAGCCCCAGGCCAGCGACCTGCTTGAGCAGTTATTGCAGCAGGAGCATGGCAACCTGCTTGCCTTTGAGTACACCCTGCGACTGGATAGCGGCGATATCGTCGAGAGCAATATCGGCGCGGAACCCATGGTCGTACAGCTGGGCGACGGTCAGTTGCCACCGACACTGGAGCAAGCGCTGGCGGAAGCCGGGGAAGGTGAAAGCATCGACGTGGTGCTGTCCCCGGAGCAGGCCTATGGGCCCAGGTCGGAAGCCGACTGTCGGCAATTCCCCCTGGACGAAATACCCGCACAGGCAAGATCCGTGGGGCGGAAGCTGCAGGCACAGGCAGCGGATGGTTCAGAGCTTTTAGTCGAGGTCATTGCCATCGAGGGCGACAGGGTCACCATAGACTTCAATCACCCACTGGCGGGCCAGACCCTGTATTATCAAATAAAAATACTCAACCACGAGCCCTGCAATTAGTGCCGACTATGAATGACAAACTCACGATGAGCTCGCGCCGCGGCGTCGCCACCAGAAATCGTATTCTCGATGGGGCGATTGCCGGCTTTGCACAGTTCAGCCAGTATGTGGAATGGAGCACCCGAAATTTTATTTCGCTACTGACCGTGCCCAGCCCCATGATGAAGAACGGCATCGAGATGCGCCAGTTCCTCAAAAGCTTTCTGGTTCCGTCGCTTATAGAGGACGAATAAGCGCCGTTCCGGCCGCTTGAAATTCGGGCGACATACTGTTAGTTTGGCCAAGTGGTCATACCAATTGACCGGTGCATATTTTAGCCCGGGTAAGCGCCCTTCGCACCGCCCTGGCCGATATCGATATCGAGGTTCTCCGACATGCGCTTCGTTACCGCATTTACCCTGCTCTGCATTGCTCTTATAGCCGGCGGCTGCGGCTGGTTCGGCGACGATACCCCGCCATTGGAAGAGGGCTACCAGTACCTGTTCGACGGTGAAAGCCTCGACGGCTGGTACGCAATCGGCGGCGATGCCGAATTTGTCGTCGACGGCCGCGATATCGTCGGCACCCACGGCCCCGGCGAAAATACCTTCCTGCGCAGCGAGCGCCTGTTCGCCGATTTTATTCTCAAACTCGAAGTCAAATTCGACGAACCGGGCAACTCGGGCATCCTGTTCCGCGCGCAACAACGGGACGGCGATGGCCGTGCCTACGGCTACCAGTACGAGCTGGACACTAGTGACCGCAGCTGGTCAGGCGGCATCTACGATGAAGCGCGCCGGGGCTGGGTCTACGGCCTGGAGGACAAACCGGAAGCGCGGGACGCTTTCCATCTCGACGATTGGAACGAGGTAATCATCGAGGCGGTCGGTGCTTCGATCAAGACCTGGGTCAATGGTGTGCCCGCCGCAGGGCTGGTGGACGCCCTCGACCTGAAGGGCTATATCGCGCTACAGGTCCACGCCGGCGGCGAGGGCATCATCCGCTGGCGCAATATCCGCATCAGGGATCTCGGCGAGCACCAGTGGCAACAGGGTGCCATTGCGGATTCCGCGGCCTGGCAGAGCAACGCGGAGCTCAGCGTAGAGGGCGACACACTAACCGCCACGGCCGACACCCCGGCCATTCGCATCAGCAGTCGACGGGAGCTTTCCGATTACGCCATCCGCTTCACCCTGCCGGGCTGTAGCGCCAACAGCGTGATACGCATTCGCAGCAGCGGAGAAACGACAGCGCAGGGTGGCCTGACGCTGAAGATTACCGGCGACAAAGCCTCCCTGTCGGGCCCGGGCGGGAAACCGTTGGGAGAGACGGCATTCGATGAGCAGCCCGCAAGCTACCAGATCGATATCGCCGCGCTGGGCGACCAGGTCACCGTCACTGTCAACGAGCGCTTTCTCGGCAGGGCCGAGGGACTGCAACTGCCGGACCGGGGTAAATTGCACATCGAGGCCGGGCCCTGCGAGGGCAGCCTGCGCCTGTCGGGTCTGGGCTGGCTCGACCTGAAGCAAAAACCGACGGAGAAACTGTTTTACCAGACGCTGGATACGCCTCCCGCACCGGTGCTCACACCCGAACAAGCCCTGGCCGCTTTCAGACTGGCACCGGGTTTCAAAATTGAGCTGGTGGCGGCGGAGCCCCTGGTGGAAGACCCGGTAGCCATGGCCTGGGATGAGCGTGGCAGGCTCTACGTGGTAGAGATGCGCGGTTTTATGCCCGACGCCTACGGCGACGGCGCCGATCAGCCGGTCGGACAAGTTGTTCTGTTAGAGGACAAAAATGGCGACGGCCGCATGGATAGCAGTACGGTATTTCTCGACGGCCTGGTCAACCCCCGCGCCGTCGCGGTGATCAACGAGGGCGTATTGATCGGCGAGCCGCCCAATCTCTGGCTGTGTCGGGACACCACCGGCGACAAGCATTGCGACGAAAAAACCCGGCTGACCGGCTACGGCGCCGAGGGCGACGGCAATGTCGAGCATATGGAAAACGGCCTGGTGGCCGGCCTGGACAACTGGATATACAACGCCATGTCCAGCCGCCGCTTCCGGCTGGTCCATGGCAAGCTGGTCGAGGAAAAAACCATTCCCCGGGGCCAGTGGGGCCTGGGCCAGGACGACCAGGGTCGCCTGTTTTACAACAACAACTCCACCTTTATCCTCGGCGACCTGTTTCCCGCCGAGTACTTGCTGGTAGACGGCAAATTGAACAAGGCCAGCGGTATCGCCAGCTCCCTGCACAGCGTAACCGAAGGCGTGGAAGAAGTTTTCAGTATTCGCGTCAACCCGGGGGTCAACCGGGCCTATCTCGACGGCATATTGAAAGCCGATGGCCGGCTGGATGCGCCCACGGCGGTCAGCGGCCTGGCGGTCTATCGCGGCGGCCGCTTCCCGGCGGAGTACGACCAGGATATCTTTATTCCCGAACCGGCGGCCAACGTGGTGGCGCATTTCGCCATCAACTCCGACGGCATGGACATCACGGCCACCCATACCACCTACGGCGATGAACAGTGGGGCCAGCGGGAATTTCTCGCCTCCACCGACGAGCGATTTCGCCCGGTAGATGCCCGCATCGGCCCCGACGGCGCCCTCTATATCATCGATATGTACCGGGGCATCATCCAGGACCAGGCCTTCCTCACCGACGAGCTGCGGGAGCAGATCTTCGAGCGCGACCTCGACACCCCGCTGGGCAAAGGCCGCATCTGGCGCATCACCCATGGGGATTATCCCGTGGACCACAGCCCACCGGCACTTGCCACACGCGCCGAGCGACTGGCCGCGCTGTCCCACGATAACGGCTGGTACCGCGACACCGCCCAGCGCCTGCTGGGGGCGGACACCACGGCGGTATCGGCATTGCGTGAGCTTGCCCAGGGCGACGGCATGAGTACTATCCACGCCCTCTGGGCGCTGCAGGCACAGTCCGCACTGGATCGCGATACCGTCCTCGCCGCGCTGGCCAATGACGACGAAAAACTCAAACTACAGGCGCTTCGGGCGGGCAGTGAACACTTACTCTTATCAGATTTACTGAAGTCGATGGCGAGCAATCCATCCATGCCACTCCAGCAGCAACTGGTATTCAGCCTGGCGGCCCATGCCGATGATAGTAAGACACAACAGGTATTGCTCGACACCATCAGTTACGAGAGCACTGACAAGATCAGCGGCGAGCCAGATGCCTATATCAGCGAGGCCGTATTGCACACCATGCTCGGCCACGAGCCGGTAATCCTGCATCGACTGCTGGCGGATCCCCGCTGGCAGGATGCCTCGGAACCGCGCATCGCTTTCCTCAAGCAACTCAGCGCCAATACCTACCGCAGCCTGCGACCGCAGCTGGATTCAACTGATCCAGCCCCCGCTACACTGCTGGATTTGTTGCAATTAACCGGCGAGCAAAGCGGCGAGCTGGCCTGGCGGCAACAGGCCATGCTGGCGGGCTTTGGCAGCGTTACCCGCGGCGCCGGTTTCGAGCCCGCCCGCATGGAGTCCATACCCGAACTATTCAGCGATGCCTCCTTGCAGGAAGACGACCCCCTGTGGCAGGCCAGGCTGGATGGCCGCCGCGCTTTCACCTGGCCCGGTGACGAACTGGCCGCCGGCCTCAAACCCCTGGGCCCGAAGCAATTGGCGCAACTGGAAAAGGGCAGGGAATTTTTCCAGGGCTGTGCCAGCTGCCACGGCGCCGAAGGCCAGGGCGTAGCGGGGCTGGCGCCCACGCTGGTGGGCACCTCCTGGGTGCTGGGGCCGCCGGAATGGCTGGCTCGTATCGTGCTGCAAGGTCTCAGCGGGCCCATTGAAATCGACGGCGAGAGCTGGAACGGTGTGATGCCGGGGCACGACCGGATAGCCGGTTTCGACGACGACACCGCCGCCGGCCTGCTGACCTATCTACGGCGCTCCTGGGGCAATACGGCGGAGCCGGTAGACGCAGAGTTGATCGCGGAAATACGCCAACAAACCGCCGGGCGAAGTAGCCCGTGGACCGCGGAGGAACTGGCGTCGGTGCCCTATCGTAGCGGCTTCGAAAATTATGTCGGCAAGTATAAACTGAGCTTTATCACCATCACCGTGACGGAGGAGAACGGCGGCCTGGCCATGAACGTGCCCATGTACGGCGGCGGGCCGCTGACCCACGAGGAGGGTTCGACGTTTATCGCCGACCCCGAGGGCCAGAACGCCCGCATCGAATTCGAAGTCGCCGCGGACGGTTCCGTCCCCGCCCTGTTCCTGCACCGCGAGGGACAGAA
>JAUXCW010000064.1 GCA_030618705.1 Gammaproteobacteria bacterium
CACTGTTTCCAGGTGGCATCATCCTGCATTTTACCGTCAATCATGACAGCGCCGCTGCCGTCCGGCATGGCCTCCAGTACGCGCTTTGCCCAGGCGACTTCGTCGGGTGGCGGGCTGAATACGCGCTTGGCGATATCTATCTGGCTCGGGTGCAGTGTCCATGTCCCGACGCAGCCCATCAGGAACGCATTGCGAAACTGGTCCTCGCAGGCGATGGGATCATCAATGGCGCCGAAGGGGCCGTAGAAAGCGAGGGCGCCGACACCGGCGCAGGCATCGACCATTCGACCGATCGTATAGTGCCAAAGGTCCTGCTGGTAGGTGGACCGCTTTGCTTGCGGATTGTCGGCGTCGGGGTCATCGCGCACCAGGTAACCGGGATGACCGCCGCCCACTCGGGTGGTTTTCATGCGCCGCGAGGCTGCCAGGTCTGCCGGCCCCAGGCTCATACCCTGTATGCGGGGGCTGGCATTGGCGATCTCCTCTACGTTGGCAACACCCAGCGCCGTTTCCAGGATGGCATGCAGCAGGATTGGCTTGTCCAGCCCGGCTCTGGCCTCGAGTTGCGCCAGCAATTGGTCGGCGTAATGAATATCCCAGGGCCCCTGGACTTTTGGCAGCATGATGACGTCAAGCTTGTCGCCTACCTCGGCCACCAGGCGCCAAAGATCGTCCAGAAACCAGGGGCTATCCAGGCTGTTGACGCGAGTCCATAGTTGGGTATCGCCAAAGTTTGTCTGCCGTGCAATTTGCACAAAGCCCTCGCGGGCGGCTTCTTTGCGGTCTATGGGAATAGCATCTTCCAGATTTCCGAGTAGGATATCCACTTTGGTGGCGATATCCGGCGCTTTCTCAACCATCCGCGGGTTGCTTGGGTCGAAAAAGTGAATCATCCGTGATGGGCGCACGGGTATCTCCCGTAACGGTTCAGGTGCGCCCAGGGACAGGGCTTTAAAAAAATCACGTGGACTGCGCATAGTTACCTCCTGGATTAATGGTGCTTAGTTTAGAGCAAAAGCCGATAAGATATTGAGTCCACTACTGTGGTTGGGCAAGAGAGCGGGACTCCCAAGTCAGGACTCGCCGTGAATACATCCATGTAGGCTCGGGCGCCGGGTCCAACCGGCGCACGGTCCTGCCTTGGAAGCCCCGCTCCCCCCGTCAATATTGCCTGATTAAGCACCATTAACAGCCTGGTTGATTCTATAAGCCGGCACCGTAGTGGTCCCAGGCATGGCTCAATGTAATTTTTCATTGCCCAGCATAAGCCTGCGAACGATATCCGTCAGGGAGAGCAGCCCGCCCTCGGAAATATCAGCTCCGAAACCCCGGGCCGTTGGATGCTAACGGTTTAATCCCTGTTCCAGGCGGTCAGCAGGCGAGCCCTGAGGCTTTCATATTGCTCAAAGGGTGAATCACCCTCGCCGATCAGTCGATCAAGGCCGCTGTGCGCGGTCTGTAGTTGAGTCTGTAGCTGCGCTACGCCAAAGCTGCCGAACTCCTGTCGCAGTCGTTTGAGTATCCACTCAGCCTGGAATTGTCGGCGTCGAGGCTCAATCAGATTGCGTGTCGCCAGCCAATCATGGTGCAAGTCCAGCTGTGCCGCCAGTTCCTCGATCCCGCTACCCTGGGTTGAACTGACCGACAACACGGGCACGGACCACTCTTCTCCAGAGTATTCCCGGCCAGTAGCGGCACGTATATCCATCAGTGTTTTGCGAGCCGCTGCACCCATATCCTCCTTGTTGACTACCAGTATATGGGGGATTTCCATAATGCCGGCCTTGAGGAACTGGATGCTGTCGCCGGAACCCGGTTGGGCGACGAAGCATGTTGTATCGCTCATTTTCGCAATATCGATTTCGCTTTGACCAACACCGACCGTTTCAATAACGGTAATATCAAAGGTTGCCAGCATGGACAGGCACATCGGCCAGACCTCTGCGCTCAAACCGCCTTGCTCGCCGCGACCCGCAAGAGAGCGAATAAAAACACCCTCGTCATCGAAGCTGGTTTTCATGCGTAATCGATCGCCCAGTAGAGCGCCCCCGCTGATCGGGCTTGAAGGATCAACGGCCAGTATCCCGACCCGTAAACCACGGTTCCGCCAGATCGGTATCAAGGCGGACGTCAGTGACGATTTTCCTGCGCCGGGCGGGCCGGTGATGCCGATCAAATGTGACCGCGTTGCCTGCCGCTTACCGGCAAGCAGAGCCAGGTAACGAGCGGCAATCTTGCGTGCCTCGGGCCGCCGATCATCCAGCAGGTTCAGTGCCGTGGCCAGTGCCGGGCGTTTTCCCTCAGCCACGGAGCTTGCGAGTTCAGCCGGGTCAGGAAGTGTATCCGACACTGTGGTCAAATCGCCTGATCGAAGGGTTCCAGGCCGTTATGGCGGCGAATGATATCAACGATATCTGCCATAATTGCGTTCAAATCCACGTTCTTCGGTGTGTAAATGGCGCTAATTCCCTGCGCTTGAAGCTGTTCGGCGTCATCTTCCGGAATGATGCCTCCAATGATAAGCGGTAGCCTGGCCAGGCCCGCTTGTTTCAGTTCCAATGCGATTTCAGTCACCAATCCTGTGTGGCTGCCGGAGAGAATAGACAGGCCAATGAGATGTACCCCTTCCTCTTGGGCCGCGCGTACAATCTGTTTCGGCGTCAGGCGAATACCCTCATAAACAATCTCAAAGCCGACATCGCGGCCTTTCACGGCGATTTGTTCGGCGCCATTGCTATGGCCGTCAAGCCCGGGTTTACCGATTAGCAAGCGCAACGGCCGGCCTAGTTCCTCGCCGGTTTTTTGCACGCGATCCCTGATTTTTTCCGCGGCTGTGGACTGGCCTTTGTCGTGCGCCGAAATATCAATGCCGGTAGGCGCCCGGTATTCACCGAATACCTTGCGCAGCACTTCGCTCCATTCGCCCGTGGTCACCCCTGCTCGCGCACATTGAATGGACGAGTGCATAATATTGTCGCCGTTGTTGGCGGCGTCGCGCAATGCCGACAGTGCCGTATCGACTTCCGCCTGGCTGCGGGAAGCGCGAAAAGCCTGCAATGACTGGATTTGCTCCTGCTCGGCTTTGGCATCGACTTTCATAATGCCGCTGTCCGACCCCGAGGTTAGCGGTGACTCAGTGGTCTCCTGAAAGCAGTTGACGCCAATGATTTTCAGGTCGCCTCGCTCGATGGCGCGCAGGCGCTCGGTATGACTGGTCACTAATTCACGTTTTACATATCCGGACTCTATCGCCTGCACCATTCCGCCCTGGGTGGCGACGCGCTCCATCTCAGTCTGCGCACCTTCAATAAGCTCTGTTACGTGGGCCTCGATAACCGGAGAGCCATCAAAAATATCGTCGTATTCCAGCAGGTCGGTCTCGAACGCCAGCACCTGCTGCATGCGCAAAGCCCATTGCTGATCCCAGGGCCGTGGCAAGCCGAGGGCTTCGTTCCAGGCCGGCAATTGGATCGCACGCGCGCGGGCCCGTTTGGACAGGGTGACAGCCAGCATCTCGAGGACAATACGTTGGACGTTGTTCTCTGGCTGGGACTCGGTCAGACCCAGTGAGTTGACCTGCACGCCATAGCGGAAGCGTTGTAGCTTGGGATCGTCGACACCGTATCGTTGGCTAACGATTTGTTCCCACATCGCGCTGAACGCGCGCATCTTGCAAGTCTCCTCAATAAAGCGGATGCCGGCATTGACGAAGAAGGAGATTCTTCCGACAACGGCAGTAAAGCTGTCGGCGTCCATCTGCCCGGAATCCCGGACTGCATCAAGTATCGTGGTTGCGGTGGACAGGGCATAGGCAAGTTCCTGCACGGGTGTTGCACCCGCTTCTTGCAGGTGGTAACTGCAGACATTGGTGGGATTCCATTTTGGGATATGTTCTACCGTGTAGGTAATTACATCGGTCACCAGTCGTACCGAGGGTTCCGGTGGGAAGATATAGGTGCCCCGGGACAGGTATTCCTTGAGAATGTCGTTTTGTGTCGTACCCTGCAACTGTGCAGGGTTTACTCCCTGGCGTTCCGCGGTGGTCACATAGAGTGCCAGCAGCCAGGGCGCAGTCGCATTGATGGTCATGGACGTGTTCATACGCTCGAGAGGTATCTCGTGGAACAGTGCCTCCATATCACCGAGATGATTTATCGGCACGCCCACCTTGCCCACTTCGCCCCTGGCGAGGGGGTGGTCTGAATCGTAACCGGTCTGGGTGGGCAGATCGAAGGCGACCGATAAACCCGTCTGTCCCTTGCCCAGATTCATGCGATAGAGTTCGTTGGACGCGCTGGCGGATGTGTGGCCGGAATAGGTTCGCATCAACCAGGGGCGATCGTTGGTAGTGGGCTTCGGCGCCATAGTGATTGTCCTTACTGTGGGCGGCGCTTGATCAACAAGCGGCGCTCGATTTCGAAGATTTTGTCGCCTATTTTTTCCTTGCCCAGTTTGCGCTTTGTGTCCTCCTTGATGAACAGCTCTGCGCCGTAGGTATCCAGCGCTGCGGCGGCGGAAATGTTCTTGACGCCGATCAACTGCAGGGTTACCAGGCCGTACATATCCTCGCCCGCAACGGCCTCCGTCGCCAGCACGCGGGATATGGCGCCGACGGTATCGCCTGCCACCGCAGGCTGGGTGTGATAGCCCTCGGTAAAGCCCGCTTCCCACACCGCGTTCTCGCTGACATCGCGGCTGGCAAGTCCTTCGAGCCAGGCAAATACCAGGCCGCCGTAGACAATCGGCTCACCGCTCATCACGCCGGACAAACCGCTGCTGAAGACGCGATCAAAGTGCAGTGGGTGACTGTTGCCTACACCGTAGGTAAGCGCCATGTGTTCCTCGGTGATGGTCCGGCCATTGGCGTGTACGATGATGTCGCCCGGGCTAAAGTCTTCGTAATAGGTATTGGGGCCGGTGAGATCTTTGGGGTAAGAAGCCGCCGCCGTGGGCAATTCAATAACCGGCTCATCCAGCCAGGGAAATTCGACCGGCCCCGCCGGCGCCGGGGTGGTAGGCAGGCGATCGCCGCGTGCGCCGACCATGATCTTGCGCTCGTACTGCAGCACAATCCGCTCATGTTGATTCACTCCCACGGTGCGAATCAGCACGATGCCGGGCTTATCGGGGCCGCGGTCCTTGCGATCCAGCACCTGGGTAAATGCGCGCAGGGTATCGTCGGGATAAACCGGCTGCAGGAACCGAACATTGTAATAGCCGAGGTTGGCGATGGCCTTTTCCGAGTCGTTCTGGACGCCGAGCGACAAGGTGACGTTGAACACCATTTGCGGGCTCGCCAGCACATCGCGATAGCCGTGGGCTTTTGCGAAATCGGTATTCAAATAGAGGGGGTTGCTCTGCATAAATGTGCGCGCAAAGCCGGACATCGCCGCCCTGTCAAAGGTAAAACCCCGGGGGTGCACGAAGACCTGGCCGGGAGTGCACTCATCCAGGTAGCGACCGTATTGCGGTTTGCGAACCCGGTCGAGATCAACGGCGATATCCGCGGCAATCTCTTGCTGTGGCGCCATGTCGATTGAAATACCCATTTGCCGGTCTCCTTTCAGGTTTTACGCGCCTGCCGCTCCACCAGCGACCTGGCGATGACTTTCAGGGCCAGGGTCTCCTCGGCGCCTTCGAAAATCGACAACACCCGGGCATCGACAAAATAGCGGCTGCACGGTGTTTCCTCTGCATAGCCCATACCGCCATGAATTTGCAGTGCCTCCCGGGTAACCCACTCGGCCGTTTTGCTTGCCAGCAGTTTGACCATGCTTGCCTCCATGTCTCCGGCGCCCTGGTCCATAAGCCGGGCTACGCCAAAGGTAAATTGTCGGCAGGCCGCCAGGTATGCCGCCATACGGGCGAGTTTGACCTGGGTCAGCTGATAGTCGGCAATTGGATGCTTGAATACTACACGGTCCTGCGAATAGCTAATAGCGCTCTCGAAGGCCGCCTGCATAACACCGACTGCGCGGGCGGCGGTTTGTATGCGTCCGCCGGAAAAGCCGGCCATAGTGTAGTAAAAGCCCTTACCTTCACCCTCGGGGCCGCCGATTAAATTCGCATCGGGCACAAATACATTGTCAAAAAACAGATTGAAGGAGTGCATGCCCCGATAACCGATGGTGGTTATTGCCTGGCCGCTCAGTTTGCCACCACCGTCCTGAATGAACTCGAAGTCATGGCCGTCATAGACCGGTTTTTCAAGTAAAAATGTGGACAAGCCGCGGTGGCTTGCTGAGAGGTCGGGATTGGTGCGTGCGAGTACCAGCAGCAGCCCGGCCTTGCCGGCAAAAGTACACCAGGCTTTGGCGCCATTGAGAAGCCAGCCACCCTCTGTCCTGGTCGCTTTCAAGCGTACGCCAGCGACGTCGGAACCGTAGTCGGGCTCTGTTACCGCCACCGCGCACAGCGGTTCCCCCTCCGCCAACTTTGGCAGCCAGTGGCGTTTTTGCTCTTCCGTGCCGCCTTTTTTAAGTGTCCGCGAAAGAATCTCAGGGCGGGTGATAAGGCTGCCGGCGGCACCGAGAGAGCCTCTGGACAGCTCCTCGGTGACGATGATCATGCCCATATTGTCTTCCCTGTCGTCGTCCTGTATGCCCCCGTAAGCGGCTGGGATCGACAGGCCGAAACAACCCATTTCCCGCAACGCTCCCAGAATTTCATCGGGAATGATCAGGTCTTCACGGTGCACCTGCTCTGCCAGCGGCATCACGATCTCATTGGCAAAGCGGCGAAAGCTATCGCGCATCAGGGCGTGGTCGTCCTCCAGCATATCGGCACCGAGATCCCCGGCCCGCTGGCAGACCTCCTGGCCAATCGCCGCGATGTTGTCGGCGGCCAGTTGTTCTCTCAGGAAAGCCTTGACGGAGGCTTGCCCGATCGTAGCGGAAATCCCGGATTCATTGAGGCCAAAATCTGCCGGGCGTGCGTTCAAGCGACTACCTATCGAGGTGACGGCCTCGGCACAAAACAAGGCAGTCAGCCGGAGCTCGAACAGCTCGGATTGATCTGCATCGTCAGTGCGCGCCAGGAGTTGGCGGATGTAATCCAGCATGAATGCCGCCGCAGTGGCTTCGGCCGAGCACAGCGCCAACTCATAGGCTATCAATTGATAGCGATCGAGCCGGGCATTCGAGGCTCGATCACCTTCCAGCGTTTTACTGCCGAGGTCTGACAAAGCAGACGCAAGTATGTTTTCGGTGTTTTCCAGTGCGGCGGCGGCCTGGTTGAGCAGCTGGCCGTTGGCGCCAGTGACTTCTGTCATCGTCACTCCTCTTGAGAATGGCAAAGTGGGTTGCGTGCGTGGGGACTGCGCGTGTGTGAGCCAAGGCTACCATTCACTCAAACCCAATACCATAAGGTTGATGAATTCCAGGCATCAGTCAGGTGAATTCGGTTGCGGGCCGGTGAGCTCTGGAAGTGACCGCCAGCATGGAACTGACCATGTACTGGATTCTCGCAGCGCAGATCCACCGGGAAAGTCGTGCTCTGCCTGAATTGACCGTCGGCGTACGCACGCTGCCATGTGGGCTGTTACTTCTGTATAATGCCTGTTTAGTGTTCAAACTCCTGTAATTGGCGAGAATCGTCGCCCCCAACGCATGGTTGCCACAACGATGATCAGACCCCGGCGCTCCCTTCTCTATATGCCTGGCTCCAATGCGCGAGCCCTGGAAAAAGCAAGATCACTTCCCGCCGATGGTTTGATACTGGACCTGGAGGACGCCGTGGCGCCCGATGCCAAGGCATTGGCTCGAAGCCAGATCGTGGATGCGGTGGCCGAGGGTGGTTATGGGGGGCGCGAACTGCTGGTGCGTATCAACGCTCTGGACACGCCCTGGGGTGGCGACGATGTCCGTGCCTTGAGCGCGGCCTCCGTGTTTCCTGATGCGGTATTGATTCCAAAAGTCTCTTCCGCAGCGGATGTGGTAGCTGTGGCTGACGCCTTCGACGCCGCTGGCTGCGCCGACAGTGTTGATTTCTGGGTGATGGCGGAGACGCCTCTGTGTATCCTCAATATTCGTGAAATTGCCGCGTCCCATCCTCGCCTGCGGGGTATCGTCATGGGAACTTCGGATCTGGCAAAAGAGACCCGGGTCCGTCACACGCCGGATCGTCTCGGTTTTATCGCCAGCCTCAGTCTCTGTGTGCTGGCTGCCCGGGCGAACGCGCTGGATATTATCGATGGTGTGCATCTCGGCCTGGAGGATGCGCCCGGTTTGCACGCGGTCTGTGAGCAGGGCCGGGATCTGGGTTTTGACGGCAAGAGTCTCATTCACCCAAAGCAAATTTCTGCGGCCAATGAGATATACGGCCCCTCAGGGCAGGAGATTGCCAGCGCCCGCAAGATCATTGAAGCCTGGCAACAAGCAGAAAATGAAGGGAAGGGCCTTGTCGTTGTCGATGGACAACTGGTGGAGGCCTTGCATGTGGAGGCGGCGAAGCGCCAGCTGGAGCTTGCTGCAGCAATAGAGAAAAACAGCGCAAGCTAAACCGGGCAGCGGTCCGGTTGCGGCGCTTGGTGCCCCCCGCTCCTCGTAGTTTCACCTTGGCGGCAATGCTATGACTTCTACAGCGCGCGATCTATTCTCCTGGCAGCCATACTGGGCCGAGTGTTTCGGCACGGCGCCATTTTTGCCGATGTCGCGGGCGGAGATGGATCAACTGGGCTGGGATAGCTGTGACATTATCATCGTCTCCGGCGATGCCTATATCGACCATCCCAGTTTCGGTATGGCGGTGATGGGGCGCCTGCTGGAGGCCCAGGGTTTTCGGGTCGGAATTATCGCCCAGCCGGACTGGCGTAGCAGCGAGGCATTTACGGCCCTTGGCCCACCCAATCTTTTCTTCGGCATCACTGCCGGCAATATGGATTCATTGATCAATCGCTATACGGCAGACTTGCGCATGCGCAGCGACGATGCCTATACCCCCGGGGGTGAGGGTGGCATGCGCCCGGATCGCTCGGTCATCGTCTACAGTCAGCGCTGCCGCGAGGCCTACGGTGAAGTGCCGTTGGTGATTGGCGGCATTGAGGCCAGTCTGCGTCGCATCGCGCAATACGATTACTGGAGTGACGAGGTGCGCCGCTCGGTGCTGGTCGATGCCAATGCCGATATCCTGCTCTACGGCAACGCCGAGCGAGCAATAGCGGAGTTGGCTCACGAAATGGCCAGGGGCACACCGCTGGCCGAGTTGAACACTATTCGCGGTACCGTGGTGGTGGGACGTGAGGCCCCGGCGGGCTGGACCGAGATCGACTCCACCCGCATCGACTGGCCGGGGAATATCGACAAACTCGATAACCCCTACGACTACGATATGCCGGGCGCGGCTGGTGGTTGCGCCCCGGCAGCGAAAGCCACGGTCGACGGGGCGGAGCCCTTGCGCATCGTACCCATGCCCCTGCAGAGCAGCCAGCGGCTGGACGCGGAAACCACCTATGTGCGCCTGCCGTCCTTTGAGAAAGTGCGCAATGACGCCGTGCTCTATGCCCACGCCTCCCGGGTCCTGCACCAGGAGTCGAACCCCTACAATGCCAGGGCCATGGTGCAGAAGCACGGCGTACACCATATCTGGATCAACCCGCCGCCGATTCCACTGACCACCCCGGAGCTCGACGCTGTGTTCGAGCTGCCCTACCAGCGGCGCCCCCATCCCTCATACGGCGATGCCAGGATCCCCGCCTATGAGATGATCAGCACCTCGGTCAATATCATGCGGGGCTGTTTCGGCGGCTGCACTTTTTGTTCTATCACCGAGCACGAGGGCCGGATCATCCAGAGCCGGTCCCAGGAGTCGGTGCTGCGGGAGATCGAGGCCATCCGCGACAGCGTGCCGGGTTTTACCGGCACCATATCCGACCTCGGCGGGCCCACCGCCAATATGTATCACCTGGGTTGCAAGGATAGCGAAACCGAGGCCAGCTGCCGCCGCCTGTCCTGCGTCTACCCGATCATCTGTAAAAACCTGGAGACCAGTCACCGGCAGACCACCGAGCTCTATCGCAAGGCGCGTGCCGTGCCGGGGATCAAGCGTGTCGCCATTGCCTCCGGCCTTCGCTATGACCTTGCGGTGCGAGACCCGGAATACGTCAGGGAACTGGTGACCCACCACGTCGGCGGCTATCTCAAGATCGCGCCGGAACACACCGAGCCGGGCCCCCTGGGCAAGATGATGAAGCCGGGCATGGACACCTATGACGAGTTCAAGGTGATGTTCGAGCGTTTCTCCCGGGAGGCGGGGAAAAAGCAATACCTGATACCGTATTTTATCGCCGCCCATCCCGGCTGCGAGGACGAGGACATGGTCAATCTGGCACTGTGGCTCAAGCGCAACAAGTATCGCCTCGACCAGGTGCAGACGTTTTATCCCTCGCCGATGGCGATGGCGACGGCGATGTACCACTCCTCGCGGGATCCGCTGCACAAGCTGGCCTACAAGGGCAAGCGGATTTATATTCCCCGCAAGCCGGAGCAGCGCCGCTTGCAAAAGGCCCTGCTGCGCTATCACGATGCTGACAACTGGCCGTCACTGCGCCGGGCACTGCTCGATATGGGGCGCGGTGACCTGATCGGGGACGGCCCCAATTGCCTGGTGCCGGCGGACGGCCCTGCACGGGGCAAGCACAGGCAGCAACGACATGGTGTCGGCACAAAAGGCGGCGGTACAAAAAAGGGGCGGGGCAAGCGCGGCTTGCGGCATGCCTCCCGGCGCGGTTAAGCTGGTATCTTACTTGCCAGATAATTGACCCGGCGGCGCGTGACGGTTTAAATCCCCTGCCGGACAAAAGAATGACCCGTATCGACAAACACTCACAGGCAAACACCAACCACACAGGACAACGACATGATCTATCAAAGCAATTCGCTAAAGGTGGACTGGCTCGAAAACGGTATCGCCGAGTTGAGCTTCGATTTGCAGGGAGAATCGGTCAATAAATTCAATCAGGCGACCGTCGAAGATCTCACTGCCGCGCTGGATGCGCTTGAGGCCGAGGCAGGTATCAAGGGCTTATTGGTCACCAGTGCCAAGTCGGTGTTTATCGTCGGTGCAGATATTACCGAGTTCACCTCGCTGTTCGATGCGGGCGCGGACACCATCAAACGGTTTGGCGGGGTCAACAGCGCCAATTTCAACCGTCTGGAGAGCCTGGGTTTTCCCACCGCGGTGGCCATCAACGGCTTTGCGCTGGGGGGTGGCTTCGAGGTGTGCCTGGCCTGCGATTTTCGTGTCATGAGTAGTGCCGCCCGTGTCGGCCTGCCCGAGACCAAGCTGGGAATTCTCCCCGGTTGGGGCGGCACCGTGCGTTTGCCCCGGATCATCGGTGTCGACGAGGCCCTGATGTGGATCGCCACTGCGAAGGATCAACGGCCCGATGCGGCCTTGAAAGTCGGTGCGGTAGACTCGGTGGTCGAGCCCGATAAATTGCGCGAGGTGGCGCTGGCAACCTTGCAGCGCGCCATCGAGGGCAGCCTGGATTACCAGGCCCGGCGTGCGGCCAAGCGTGGCCCCCTGCCGCTGGATGACACCGAGGCGACCATGGCGTTTTTTACCATCAAGTCGATGATCGCACAGCAGGCGGGAAGAAACTATCCGGCGCCGGTGGCGGCGGCGACTGCGGTTGAAACCGCTCGCACCATGAGCCTCGACCAGGCTCTGGAGGTTGAGGCAAACACCTTTGTGGAACTTGCCCAGACGCCGGTTGCCCGGGCCCTGGTCGGGGTCTACCTGGCGGATCAGTTGTTGGGCAAGAAGGCCAGGGCCTGGCAGAAAAAGGCTGATCTCAAGGTGGAGCGGGCCGCGGTACTCGGTGCGGGCATTATGGGCGGCGGCATCGCCTATCAATCGGCCTATACCGGAACCCCGATCAAGATGAAAGACATCGCCCAGGAGGGTATCGACCTGGGTCTGGAAGAGGCCGGAAAATTGTTGTCCAAGCGGGTCGCCCGCGGGCGGATGACAGCGGCAAAAATGGCCGAGGCGCTCAATCGAATCGATCCGACCATGAGCTACGAGGGCTTTGACCAGATCGATATCGTGGTGGAAGCGGTGGTGGAAAACCCGAAAGTGAAACAGGCGGTGTTGGCCGAGGTCGAGAAGAACGTCCGCGACGATGCCGTGCTCGCCTCTAACACTTCGACGATATCGATCAGCTTCCTGGCCGAGGCGCTGCAGCGGCCGGAAAACTTTTGCGGTATGCATTTCTTCAACCCGGTGCACGCCATGCCCCTGGTCGAGGTAATCCGGGGTGCAAAGACTTCTGACAATGCTGTCGCCCGCACCGTTGCCTATGCCAACGCCCTGGGCAAAAAAGCCGTAGTGGTCAAGGATTGCCCCGGGTTTCTCGTCAACCGCGTGTTGTTTCCCTACTTCGACGGCTTTTCCAAGCTGCTGCGTGACGGCGCTGATTTCCAGGCCGTCGACAAGGTGATGGAGCGCTGGGGCATGCCCATGGGGCCGGCCTACCTGATCGACGTGGTCGGTATCGATACCGCGGTGCATGCCGGTGGAGTCATGGCCGAGGGCTTCCCCGATCGCATGGCGCTGGATTTCAAGACGCCAGCGGAGATTATGTTCGAGGCCGGGCGCCTGGGGCAAAAGAACGACAAGGGTTTTTATGACTACATACCCGACAAACGCGGCAAGCTGAAGAAGACACCTACCGAGGTGGCCTACGAATTGCTTGCGCCCCATGTTGCCGAGCGCCGCGAGTTTTCCGAGGAGGAAATCGTTGCGCGGATGATGGTACCCATGGCTACCGAGATGGCCCGTTGCCTGGAGGAGGGCATCGTCGAGTCTCCTGCGGAAGCCGATCTGGCCCTGTTATACGGTATCGGCTTTCCGCCCTTCCGCGGCGGTGTCATGCGCTGGGTCGACACCATTGGCCTGGAGCAATTCATTGCCATGGCGGAGACGTGTAAGGGTCTGGGCAAGACCTACGAGCCGACCGAGGGCATGCGTGCCAAACTGGCAAACAACGAAACCTATTACGGCTGAGGCTGTGGGTAATAACCGAGGAGATAAGCTGTGAGTTTGAATCC
>JAUXCW010000262.1 GCA_030618705.1 Gammaproteobacteria bacterium
CGCGCCCAGGGCATCGCGCTCGGCCTGGGAATCCGGCAAGCTGCCGACGATACCGTCGATACCCATATTTGCCACCCCCGGCCGATAGCTGAAATGCTCCGGCTGGCCATACATGGCCGGGATGTCCATCACCGGGATATACACCAGGCCGGTCCGGGGGTTATAGGACATGGGGTGCCAGTTATGGCCGCCGAGATAAGAGGGAAACAATAAAAAAGGCTCGTCTTTATAACGCGCTTCCGGCACCTCCACCGGCCGCCCGGTTGCCATGTCGACATGGGTGGCCCAGTTGATATTCACGTAGTTGTCGGCGCTCAACAGCGTGCCGTCGGTACGATCGATAACATAGAAAAAGCCGTTCTTGGGCGCCTGCATCAGCACCTTTCGGGTTTCACCCTGCAGTTCGATATCGGCGAGAATGATGTGCTGGGTAGCCGTGTAATCCCAGGATTCACCGGGGGTTGTCTGGTAGTGCCAGACGTATTCACCGGTATCGGGGCGCAGCGCGACAATAGATGATAGAAACAGGTTGTCGCCACCACCCGGGGAGCGAATTTCCCGATTCCAGGGTGTGCCGTTGCCGACCCCGACATAGAGCAGATCCAGCTCCGGGTCATAGGCCATGGAATCCCAGACCGTGCCGCCGCCGCCCATCTTCCACCACTCGCCGCTCCAGGTTTTGGCGGCCATGGCCATGGTCTCGTTCTCGAAGCCCAGCGCGGGATTGCCCGGCACAGTATAGAAGCGCCAGACCCGCCTGCCGCTATCGACATCGTAGGCATCGAGATATCCACGCACACCCAACTCGGCGCCGCCGTTGCCGATCAATACCTTGCCATCGATCACCCGTGGAGCGCCGGTTATGGTGTAGGGCTGGCTCTGGTCGACGGTTACCACCTCCCAGTTCACCTTCCCCGTGGCCGCATCGAGCGCTACCAGTCGACCATCGTACACGCCGACAAAGACCTGCCCCTGCCATACCGCCACGCCGCGATTGACCGGGCCGCAACATCCAACGGCGGCTTTATCCCGGGCGACACCAGGGTCGTAGGTCCACAAATTTTTGCCGGTACGCGCGTCGAGCGCATGGACGATACTCCAGGATGCCGTGGTATACATGATGCCGTCGACGATTATCGATGTCGCCTCGACGCCGCGCTCTGTTCCCAGGTCATAGGACCAGGCCAGGCCCAGGCTGCCGACATTTTCAGCATTGACCTTGTCGAGGGGGCTGAAGCGTTGTTCACCGTAGTCACGGCCATGGGACATCCAGTTGCCCGACTCGGCATCGGCCGCTTCCAGTCTTGCCGCATTTACCGCCGCCGCTGTCACCATCGGCTCTACCGCTTGCTCCGTGTGTTGACAGCCAAACAAGCCGAAGGCTGATAACAGCACTATTCCGGCACCGAACTGCATGGTTTTACCGGCATTCATCATGACTCACCTTTCCTTATTCAGATCCCTTCGACGCCAGCCAGTATTGCGCCAAAAATAACCGTTGGCAACAGGCGGCGGCAATGCAGCGCCCGCAACGATCCACCGTATCGTCGGTGCCGGTAATGGTCGAAGACCGGCCTATTGGCCGTACGGATGCACAAGTGATACTGTGCATCATATCGGCAATCCCGATTATCACAGCGAGTCAATAACTCACGGAGAGTACAATGGCCGAATTACCCCGCAAGCGCATCGCAATGACGATACCCGGCCCCACCTTCACCGTGCCGGACTCCATCGCCCTCGCCCAACGGCTGGAATCTCTGGGCTGGGACGATATCTGGCTGGCGGACGCCGGGGGGCTGGATGCCCTCACCATGATGCCGATGCTGCTCGGCGCAACGAAAAAAATGCGCATGGGGATCGCGGTGGTACCGGTTTTTACCCGAACACCGGCGGTACTGGCCAGCACCTTTTCGGTGATCAGCCATACGTTTCCCGGTCGCTTCGTCCCCGGACTGGGCACATCGAGCCACGCCATCATCAATAACTGGCACGGCCTGAGCATGGATAAACCGCTGACACGCATTAAAGAGACCATGATCTTATTGCGCACCATGATGGCCGGCGAAAAAACCAGTTTCGAGGGCGAGACCCTGCGCAGTAAAGGCTATATACAAGGGCCCACCCCAAACCAGCCCATCTATCTCGCCGCGCTGCGACCCAAAATGCTCGAACTCGCCGCCGAAATCGGTGACGGTGTCATCCTCAATCTGTTTCCGCGCAAAGCACTGCCTAAAATCATGGAGCATATCGCCATCGGCGCAGAGCGTGCAGGCAAAGACCCGGCCAGTGTCGAAGTGGTTTGCCGTCATATGATGTGCCTGACCGATGACCGGGAGCTGGGCCGTGCGGCCTTTCGCGCCTCATTCGGCGCCTACTACGCGACACCGGTTTACAACAAGTTCCTCGCCTGGGCCGGTTACGAGGACGCGGCCAGCGAAATCCAGGCTGGATTTGTAGCCCGCGACAGGGAGCGAACGGCCGCGGCGATGAGCGATGAGCTGATCGACCAGATCGCCCTTATCGGCAACGAGGCGGAATGCCAGCAGCTGGTTCGCGAGTATGCCGATGCGGGTATCCACACCCATGTCATGGGTCCCCTGGTGCCCGACCCGGAGATTATCGAAAACACCGTAATGGCTTTTAGCAGTGAGCGCTTTAGCTTTTAAATCCAAAAGCCGGCCCTGAATCGCAGTCCCGCGGCACACCATCTGGTCGAAAAGATTCGACCGGGGCTTATGTGGAATCGGCGACAATACGGCTCAGCATATAGGTCAGCACACAATCTGTCCGGCGAAGGCGGTCAGTCAGTTTCCGGTTTTCAAAAGGTGGTGCCTCTGCATGGTGTATCTCAGCGATAATCTATAAAAATGGGGGATGACCAGGCTCGGGGCTCGGCTTCCGACAAGCAGTTTTTATTGCGGGTGGCATTGCTTCCGATACAATAATTACGCTTAACACAGACACCCTGCTCATCGTATTCACAAGCAAAGGGATTACCATTGATCAACGGCTGTGGCTGTTGTATAGCACGCACATAGTACAAGCTATCGCGGGCCTCAGCGCTAAACCCAGGATCTTCAAACTCAATGAGACAGCCGTTGCCATCGGCCGGGCAGTCAAATACCCGCCAGTTATTATTCACCAGCGCGGCTATTGGCTCATCGGGCGAAGTTTGCGGCTTGATTTTGACCACCTCGATACGGGTTATCGCCTTGCGTTTATCGCTCGGGTTGTAGCACTCACCACCACAGAGAAACTGCATTCGCTCACGCCCCAGGGCCTGCTCGGTTGACGCCAGACAGCCGGGTTTTTGCTCAAAAGCACCCAGTGCCCTGACACGAAAACGCGGGGTTGTCGTCATACTTACCTCACTACCCATCACCGCCTCACCCTCTGGCCCGTTGAGCAAATCAAACCAGAGCAGTATGCGCTGACCGGAGGTGGCATAAGTATTTCGCGTATTCAGCCCCCCCCAAATAGCATCCCTGTTTCGCCCTTCGGCATGAACCGCCACTAAGCCACCGCTGTAATAGAAACCACCATTCTCTGGAACCTTATTAACACGGCGACTCAGAAAGCTCTCCTTACCCACTTCCTTGCTATCGGTAAAACGGAGACGATCCGTCTCCTTGTAACCGGTTCCGGGCCGGGCCTGATGATTATCACTTGAAGCCACCAGACCGAAACGAGCCCGTTTGGACTTGCCGTTTTCATCAAAGCCCAATGCCAGATTATATTGCGCCGATTGCCTGGGAATATAACTGGCAGCCGATTGGAAACCACCAGTAAGTTGACCACAACCCTGCCACTGTTGCAGCGAAATATCAGCCATCAAACGCCGCCCGGCAACATCGCCTTCGGCTAAAAATATTTTCATGACAGTATCCACAGCTTGTTCGCAAGCCGGTGATTCTGGTACATCACAATCTGCACGCACAAGCTGCTCAGCCACATGGCAGCAAGGGGTAAAGTTTTCCGTCGGTGGCGGGCAAAATAATTCACCACTGTCTTTTACACCTACCCGGGTAAAATCTACATAGCGTTCGGAATTACCGTGACCGGAATAAACCTCCAACAGCTTTTGGTAACGCTGATCGTGTTGATCGAGCTGATTCTTAAAATCAGCCTTGGCGGGATTGGTGGCTCCCCAGCTTAAACCGTGGGGGATCACTACATTGTCAAAGCCCCACTCATCCAGCTTGCGGTAAAGAATCTCGGGGCTTAGCGCCACTTCCCGACAATCATCGGGAAGCTGATCCGCCGGTATCGCCTCAGGACAAATAGGCACACGACTGGTTTCGTTGACCTGGTAATTAAAATCAGCGATAGCCTCGATGCCCCCGATTAGACTCATCATGCCTTTGAGCAAAGGAGGTACTTGTTCAATGGCGTAGCGTGGCTGTGAAGAAATCGGTCGAGTTGGCACCTCGCCTGGCGACCAGCTCCGGAACAGGACATTCTTATGGCCGAAGTGCTGCTGGGGGTCCAGTTGATTGTCATTGGTCCACTCCCAACCGACAAAAGACACCATATCCATATTGTCCGGGTCACCGGCAAGCGCATTGCACTGGCGAATAGACTTCAGGGTATTCTTCCAGGCCTGTGGTGATAGGCCCTCGGCATGATCACTGATACTCCAGAAATCCAGCGCCGAGCAGTAACGGGCAAAGTCACAGGCATCCGCCGGGGTGAATAAGCCACCACCTTTAACCAGGGGCGTATTAAACAG
>JAUXCW010000293.1 GCA_030618705.1 Gammaproteobacteria bacterium
AAGTCCTGTGCCAGTGGGTGGGCCTCGTCCTCGGTCAGCCGGTGATCCGCGACCAGCTCCGCGAGGAATCCACAATCCATGCGACGGGCGACATCGTGGCGCGCCGGGATCGAAAGAAAGGCCCGGGTGTCGTCGTTGAAGCCCACCGTGTTGTAGAAGCCGGCGGTCTCGGTCAACGATTGGCGGTAGCGACGCATGCCCTCCGGGCTGTCGTGGAACCACCAGGCAGGGCCCAGCTTGAGGCAGGGATAGTGGCCTGCCAGCGGCGCCAGTTCCCGGGAGTAGGTGGATTCGTCCAGCGTAAACAGGATCAGGGACAGGCGCGGATCGTTGCCGAAGCGGTCCAACAACGGTTTGAGTGCGCGCACATACTCGGTGGCCACCGGGATGTCAGCGCCCTTATCCCTGCCGAAGCGCTGCAGCAAGCCCGGGTTGTGGTTGCGAAAACTGCCGGGATGCAGCTGCATGACCAGGCCGTCGTCGAGGCTCATAGCCGCCATCTCGGTGAGCATCTGGGCGCGGAATAATTCCGCGTCGGCAGCCGAGTGTTTGCCGCGGAGGATTTTGTTGAACAGGGCGCTACACTCGGTGGGGCTGAGGTTGGCGGTTACCGCGCTGGGGTGGCCGTGGTCGGTGGCGGTGGCGCCCTGCTCTTTGAAAAACAGCCGCCGTCGGCGATGGGCGTTGAGATAACCGCGATAGTTGAGGCTGTCCTCGCCGGTGAGGGCGCCCAGTCGTTTGACGTTATCGACAAAACCCTCGAATTGCGGGTCGATCACCGGGTCGGGCCGGTAGGTGGTGATTACCCGGCCGGGCCAGCCGCTGGCGCGTATGTTCCGGTGGTGCTGCAGTTCGTCCAGGGGTGATTCCGTGGTGGCCAGCACCTCGATATTGAAGCGCTGGAACAGGGCGCGGGGCAAAAATTCGGCGCGTTGCAGGGCATCGCCGATATGGTCGTAGTAAAAATCGGCGCTGTCGCTGTCCAGCCGGATCTGCAAACCGAATATTTCGCTAAACACGTGGTCCAGCCACAACCGGGAGGGGGTGCCGCGAAAGGCATGATAGAAGCTGGCAAACAGACGCCAGGCCTCGCGGTTATCCGTCTCCGTCGGGCTGCCGTCGCGACTGGCCACGCCCAGTGACTGCAGCGGCACGCCCAGGCTATAGAGCATGCGCAATACATAGTGATCGGGCTTGATCAGCAATTCCGTGGCGTCGCTGAAGGCGGCGTTGCCGGCAAACCAGGCGGGGTCGGTGTGGCCGTGGGGGCTGAGAATCGGCAGCGCCCTGACCCCGTCGTAGAGGCGGCGGGCGATGTCGCGGGTCGCCGCGTCGCGGGGCAGCAGCCGGTCTGGGTGCAGGTGCAGTACTGGGCTCATGGATTTGCTGCGGCTCGCCAGGGCGGGTTCTCGATTGCGCCATTATACACATCGAAACCAGCGTGTGGTAAAGTGGTAAGGCCAAAATGCGAATGATAGGAGGTTCTCAGGTGCAGGAAACCTGGCGCTGGTTCGGGCCCCCGGATCCGATCAGCCTTGATAATGTCATACAAGCCGGCGCCACGGGAGTGGTCACGGCACTGCACCAGCTCTACGACGGAAGGCCATGGCCACTGGCGGATATCCGCCAGCGCAAAGCCGAAATAGAGGCCCGGGGCCTGGACTGGAGCGTGGTGGAGAGCATCCCCGTGCACAATTCGATAAAAACCCGTAGCGGCGACTATCGCTACTATATCGAAGCCTGGAAAGAGACCCTGCGCAATCTGGCAGAGGCCGGGATACACACGGTCTGTTACAACTTTATGCCGGTGGTGGACTGGACGCGCACCAACCTGGAATATCGCTTGCCAAATGACAGTCACGCGCTGCGTTTCGATATGCTGGAATTCGTCGCCTACGACTTGTTCGTGTTGCGGCGGCGGGGTGCAGGGGCCTGCTATAGCAGTGAACAGGTGGCGGCGGCGCAGCAGATCTATTCTGCGATGGGCGAGGCGCAGATTGAACGCCTGGAACAGAATATTATCGCCGGGCTACCCGGCGGCGAGGGCCACTACGACAGGGAAAGTATTGTCAGCGCCCTGGAACAATACCGGGATATCGACAGCGATCGCATGCGCCGGCACCTGTTCGAATTCCTGCGCGAGGTGGTGCCGGTCGCCGAGGCGTGCGGTTCGCGCTTGTGTGTCCATCCCGACGATCCGCCGTTCTCCCTGTTTGGCTTGCCCCGGGTGGTGTCGACCGCGGCAGATGCCCGGGCCTTATTGCAGGCGGTCGATAGTCCGGCAAACGGCCTGACGCTTTGCGCGGGTTCGTACGGCGCACGGGGCGATAATGACTTGATCGCCATGGTGCGTGAGTTTGGACGACGGATTCACTTTGTTCACCTGCGCAACGTGGTGCGCGAGGCCGACGGTTCTTTTTTCGAATCCGACCACCTCGACGGTGATAACGATATGGTGGGCCTGATTTCGGCACTGATGGATGAGGAGGCGCAGCGCAGTGCCGAGGGTTACCTGCCGGCGGAGATTCCCATGCGGCCCGACCACGGTCACCTGCTGGCCGAGGATAGGGGTAAAGACGTCAATCCCGGCTACTCTCTCAACGGCCGCATGAAATCCCTGGCGGAACTGCGTGGTGTGATGTGTGCATTGCGGCAGATCCGTGGCAACGGAGGGTCGACACTATGAATATGGAGCGCATCCTGCAACAGGCGCACCCCGTCCTGCCGGTGATTACCCTCACCGGGTCAAACCAGGCGCTGCCCCTGGCCAATGCACTGGCGAATGCCGGAGTGACCGTGCTGGAAATCACCTTGCGCACGGAGTACGGCCTGGCGGCTATCGCCGAAATCAGCCGGCAGCGAAGCGATATCCTGGTCGGTGCCGGCTCGGTAACAGAAGTGGCACAATTGGCCCGGCTGGTGGAGGCCGGTGCCGCCTTTGCCGTGAGCCCGGGTTTCAGCCCTGAATTGGCCAGGGCGGCGAACGAGTACGGCCTGCCGTTGTTGCCCGGGGTCATGACGCCCTCGGAGATGTTGCAGGCGCAGGCACTTGGCTACAAAACTCTCAAGTTGTTTCCGGCCCATGTGGCGGGAGGCATCGATCTGCTGAAGGCGGTTGCCGGACCACTCGGCGATCTGCGGTTTTGTCCTACCGGCGGGATCGGCCCCGACAATTGCGCAGAGTATCTTGCCCTGCCCAATGTGGCCTGCGTCGGCGGCAGTTGGCTGGTGCCACCTGAACTGCTCAAAGCGGGAGACTGGGCCGGCATCGAGCGCGTGGCGCGGGAGGTTTGCGCGGTTTAATGATGGTGCAACGTCGTACGCTATTGAAAGCTCTCGGCCTGTTTGTCGGCGTCGTGTTACTGGTGCTGGGCGGCACTGCCTGGTACTACTACGGGCAGATCAAAAAGGCGGCCAGCGACGACCCGCTGGTATGGGAGAAGGACATTCGCGCCTTTGAGGCGGCGGCCGCGCAAACGCCTCCGCCGGTGGATGCCGTATTGTTCGTGGGAAGCTCCAGTATTCGCCTGTGGAATTCCCTGGCGCAGGACATGCAGCCCATCCCGGTTATCCGCCGGGGTTTCGGCGGCGCCAAGCTGAACGATCTTGTTCACTACAGTGAGCGGCTGGTTAATGTGTATCAGCCCCGGGCCGTCGTCGTTTTCGCCGGAACTAACGATATTACTGTGGAGGTGGCAAAGGAGCCCGCACAGCTATTGCAGAGTTACTGGGAATTCGTCGCCAGGGTGCGCGCTGGTCTCGGCGAGGTGCCGATCTATTACATCGCCATTACGCCTTCAGCAAGACGCTGGCCGGTGTGGTCTATAGCGCAAGAGACCAATGCCTTGATCAAAGACTACACCGCGAGCTCGGAGGGTTTGCGCTTTATCGATACAGGCCCGGCACTGCTCGACCCCCATGGCGAGCCCGATGCCGATAATTATCGTTTTGACGGTTTGCACCTGAGCGACCGGGGCTATGCCATCTGGCGTAACATCATTCGCTCGCGCCTGCTGGCGGATCTGCCTGAATACCAGTTGGAGAAAAGTCCTTGATCGACTTCAACGACGACAAGCTTGTTGCGATTTACCCGGCCAGCCCGGAGTTGTGCGAGATACTGCCCATTATGTCACAGGGGCCGATGAGCCTGTCCAATAGCGACAATCGTTTTCCATCGACGCCGGAACAATTGGCCGCGGGCAGGGCCGCGATGATAGCGATGCAG
>JAUXCW010000021.1 GCA_030618705.1 Gammaproteobacteria bacterium
CCGTACACGCCGAGGTCGAGCCCGAGCCGGCCATCGACATCGTAGAGATTGAAAACATAGGGGTCGTCCAATTGTTGCAACCAGGCCAGCGCCGCGCCCCGCTGGTCTTTATAATTCAACCCAACAATGCGCACGCCGTAATCATTTGCCAATTTTAGCAACCAGGGGTGCTCGGCACGACAGGAGGGACACCATGTCGCCCAGACGTTGAGCAGAGATTTTTGCCCCACCAGGTCGTCGCGATTGCGCACCTCGCCGGGGTCCTGCAGGGATTGCAGCTCGAAGGGCGGAACCGGCTTATCGAGCAAGGCCGATGGCAGGTCCTGCGGATTCAGATCCAGCGCCACGATCAGCAATAAGCCCAGGGGGATGAACACCAACAGAGGGAGAAAAAGCTTCAGGCGTCCCATTGTCTATCCCGCCACTGCCGTTGCACTGTCGACCGATGCCGCGCCGCGGGCAAACACCTTCCTGCGATAGCGCGGATCGGTCACGGCGAGGACGCCGCCGGCAGCTATGATAAGCCCCCCGAGCCATAGCCAGCGCACAAAGGGCTTGACCTGGATGCGTACCGCCCAGGCGCCGCCATCGAGCCGCTCCCCCAGGGACACGTACAGATCCCTGGTCAGCCCTGCGTCGATACCGGCCTCGGTCATGACCTGGCCGGACGCCGCATAGCTTCGCTTTTCCGGCTGCAATATGGCGAGGGATTCTCCGTCCAGGCTGACCCGTACCATGCCCATATCGGAGATATAGTTGGGCCCCTCGACCCTCGTCACCTGCTCGAGGATGAATTCATAACCGGCCACCTCCACCGATTGCCCGGCTTGCAGCCTTATATCTCGCTCTTCGCTGAACTGGGATGTCAGGGTGATGCCGATGGCGACAAAGGCCAATCCGCTATGCCCCAACACCATGCCCCAATAGGCGCGGCTCAATCGGGCGACGCCGCCAATACCCCGCCGGGACAGCCGGGACCGCTGCACTACCCCGGCCCAGGTATGCACGAGCAGCCAGACGGCAAAGCTGAAACCCAGCACGGCCTTCCAGTTGAACTCGCCGGCATAGGCCGCAGGGAATAGAAAGCCCACCAACAGCGCCACCGCGGCCGGCAGCAACAGGGTCTTGACGGCGTTGAAATCCCGGGTCTCTTTCCAGGACAACCAGGTCGACGGCCCCATAAAAGCTATCAACACCAGCATCATGGGCAGGAATACCGCGTTGAAGTACGGCGCCCCCACCGAATACTTGCCCAGCTCGAGGGCATCGGCGACGATGGGGAACAGGGTGCCGAACAACACGGTCAAGGTCGCCACCAGCAGGATGACGTTGTTTAGTATCAGGAAGCCTTCCACCGAGAGAAAACGCACACTGGCCGTCCTCGAGACCTGGGGCGCACGCAGGGCAAAAAGCAACAGGGAACCGCCGACGACGACAAACAGGAACATAAGGATAAACATCCCCCGTGCCGGGTCAGAGGCAAAGGCATGGACCGAGGTCAACACGCCGGAGCGCACCAGGAACGTGCCCAGCAAGCTCAGGGAAAAAGTGAAAATCGCCAGCAACACGGTCCAACTGCGAAAAATACCGCGCTTGTCGGTGACGGCCAGGGAGTGTACCAGTGCCGTCCCCATCAACCAGGGCATAAAAGAAGCGTTTTCAACCGGATCCCAGAACCACCATCCACCCCAGCCCAGTTCGTAGTAGGCCCACCAGCTGCCAAGGGTGATGCCCACGGTGAGGCAGGCCCAGGCGAGGTTGGTCCAGGGCCGGCTCCAACGCGCCCAGGCCGCGTCCAGGCTTCCGCCGAGCAATGCCGCGATGGCGAAGGCGAAGGGCACTGAAAAGCCCACATAGCCCAGGTACAGCATGGGCGGATGCAGGATCAGGCCGATATCCTGGAGCAGCGGGTTGAGGTCGTTCCCCTCCATGGGGTAGTACGGCAGACTGCGAGCAAAGGGATTTGACGTGAGCAATACGAATAAAAGAAAGCCGGTGGCGATCATTCCCATGACCGAGAGCACCCTGGCCCGCATTTCCAGCGGCAGGCTGCGGGAAAATGTCGCGACGGCCAGCGCCCATCCCGCCAGGATCAGGACCCAGAGTAATAACGAACCCTCGTGACCACCCCAGGCAGCGCTAATTTTGTAGCGAAGCTGCAATTGGCTATTGGAGTTGGCCGCGATGTAGTTGACCGAAAAATCATCCTGCACCAGGGCGACCAGCAGCAACGCAAAGGCAATGGCGATAAAGGTGAACAAGCCCGCGGTCAGCGGAGCTCCCAGCGCCATCAGTGGTTCATTGGCCTTGAACGTGCCCCACAGCGGCGCCAGGGACAGCACGACGGCAAGGCAAAGCGCCAGGATAAGGCAAAAACTTCCCAATTCAGGAATCACCAGCTTGCGTCCTCAGTTTTGCGGCACACGGCCGGCTTTTTCCAGGGCATCCGACACTTCCGGGGGCATATACTCCTCGTCGTGCTTGGCCAGGACCTCCGTGGCGTCAAAGCGCTCCGGCGTCACCAACTGACCGGTGACGACCACCCCCTGCCCCTCGGAAAAAAGATCGGGCAAAATGCCGACATAGTGCACTGTCACGTCGTGGGCATAGTCTGTGACCACAAACCTGACCTCGAGGTCGTCACCCAGGCGCTGGACACTGCCTTCGCGCACCATGCCGCCGGCGCGGATTCGCGCATCCAGGGGCGCCTTACCCGTGGCAATATCGCTGGGCGAGTAAAACAGGTTCATGTTTTCCCGCAGCGCATAAAAAATAAGACCGGCAGCAATACTGGCGCCGATCACGATAAATAGAACGATGTAGAGTCTTTGCTTTCTGACCGGATGCATATCAATTCAATCGCGTTGTGGGTGTGTTGCGCTGACGGGTTAATACCCGGGTTTCCTCGGCGATAAAGCGCCGCCGCTTGAATACCGGCGTCAGCGCCAGGAGTGCAATAATCGCCAATGCCGCAGCGTATACGCTCCAGACATAGACTCCGTGACCATCCATAGCAAATAATTGTGCGACACTGTCGAAATACATAGTGCTCTACTTCCTCACCGATCCGGCTTGCAGCACGATATCCCGCACCCAGCGAGTGCGTCGCTCCCGATAGAGAACCTCCACTCTCACTCGCTGAATCAACAGCGTCGCATAAAGGAGGTAGAAACCGGCAATCATAACCAACAGGGGCTGCCACATGGAGGCGTGCATACTGGAAGCCTGCGTAATCTTGAGGGTCGCCGGCTGGTGCAGGGTAAACCACCAATCGACAGACTTGTAAATGATGGGGATATTCACCGTCCCCACCAGTGCCAGTACCGCACAGACTTTGGCCGCCTGTTCCTCGCGCTCGAAGGAGTTGTACAGCGCGTAGATGCCGAGGTATAAAAACAACAAGACCAGCATCGAGGTATTGCGCGCGTCCCAGACCCACCAGGTGCCCCAGGTCGGCTTGCCCCAGACCGCACCGGAGAACAAGGCCAGCACTGTCATGGCGGCGCCGATGGGTGCGGCACACTTGAGTACGATATCGGCGACCTTCATCTTCCAGATCAAGCTGACCGCACCCGCAAGAGCCATCACATAATATCCCGCCAGGGCGATAAAGGCGGCCGGCACATGGACATAGATGATGCGATAGCTATTGCCCTGCTTGAAATCCTCGGGGGCGAAGGCGAGCCCCCATACCGCGCCCACCAGCAATAGCAGCGAGGTCAGCGCCGCCATCCACGGCAACCACATACCGCCGATACGGTAAAACCAGCGCGGCGAGCCGAGTTTATGAAAAAAAAGGGGCCATTTTATAGCCAAAAAACACCTGCCTGATTAGCCTGAAATTGTATTTTAATCCTGAAAAACAGCGGCAGTCTATCATTCTCCGGGGGGGCAATTCAGTATCGATCGACAATTCTGTTGCCGTCAGTCATCCATATTTATCCTCAGCGCACCGGTGATAGCCAGCGGAGCCAATACGGATGCCAACACGGTCAATGCAACCAGCACCGCCAGCTGGCCGCTGTATGGGCGCCCCTCACAACCCGCCACAACCGCCCCGGAGCCGAAGATCATCACCGGGATATAGAGCGGCAGCACGATCAGCGCGACCAGCACACCCCCGCGCTTGAGGCCCACGGTCAGGCCGGCGCCTATCGCGCCGATCATGCTCAGGCTTATCGTGCCGAACAGCAATGACACCAGCAGCGGAAGATAACCGCCGCCGGGCATGGACAACATCAACCCCAGCAAGGGGGCCATCAGGGTGACCGGCAGCCCCGACACCAACCAGTGCACGACGACCTTGGCCTGCACCAGGAAATAGCCCGGCTGGGGACTGAGCAGCATTTGCTGCAAGCTGCCGTCGAGGTAATCGTCGCGGAAGATGCTATCGGTGGACAGCAGGCATGCCAGCAGCGCGACTACCCAGACCAGTCCAGGGGCAATTTCCGCCAGTAGCCGCTCCCCCGGGCCGATACCCAGGGGAAACAGCGTGACCACAATCAGGGCAAATACCAGCGGGTTGATGATATCGCCTCGCCGCCGGTAGGCCAGCAACAGATCTCGCCGCAAGGTGCCGGCAGTAGCCTCCAGACTGCCTGGAACCTGCTCCGGCCCTAACATTGGCCCTCCTCCAGCTCGACCCGGTCAAAGGCCATATCCAGCTTGAGTGCGTGGTGGGTCGTCAGCACGATCGCCCCGCCGTCACGGGCGTGTCGACACAGGAGATGTTCCAACTCCGTGACGCCACCGCGGTCGATTGCCGTAAACGGCTCGTCAAGTATCCACAGCGGCGCCCGGCTAATGACCAGGCGCGCCAGGGCGATGCGCCGTTGCTGCCCCGCCGATAGCCGAAATCCCGGCACATCTTCGTAACCTTCCAGGCCGACCTCGCGCAATCCGTGGTACAAAGCCTGGCTATCGATGTGCTGGTTGAGGCTGAAATACCAGCGCAGGTTTTCCAGCGCCGTGAGGCTCAAGCTGACCCCGGGCGCGTGCGCGAGGTAGAGGAACTGGCTGCGGTAGTGTGCCGACACCTTATGGATAGGGTCACCACGCCAGAGAATGTCTCCGCTGTAGGCGTTGGATATTCCCGCGAGGAAACGCAGCAAGGTGGTTTTTCCCGAGCCGTTGGCGCCGGCGACCTGTAGCACCCGCCCCGCCGACAGGGTGAAGGACAAGTCCTCGAACAGCAGGCGATGATCCCTTTCACAGGTCACATCCCTGGCCTCTAGCAGAACTTCGGACAAATCGACGATTACCGGCCGTTGTTGAATATGAATTGACTATGCCCTGGGGCGAGCCCTGGGCGAACGGCGCCGATTATAACGGCATTTAACAGGAAAGGCAGATAATTTAGCGCAGATCAAGCACGGGCGAAGGGCAGTATGACGGTCTGGTCCGCCCCGACCAGCGGAGCCCCGGGAATGGAGGCCATAAGACCCTTGATCACGCTGAGCCTGGATTTGCGTACATCCACCAGCAACAGGTACTTGCCCGCGGCGATATCGTCATGGAAACGCGCTACCTGGTGATTCTCCGCGCTGATACCGAATAAGCCCCCCACCCAGGCACCGAACAAGGTACATACCCCCGCGATGCTCACCGCGACCAGGGGGTGTTGTAGAAACTCCGAGGAGGAGGTGAACATAAGCAACAGGGCCAGGGCGACCCCGATGCTGAGACCCAACATGGCGCCGCGCTCCCCGGAACGGAGAATATCGCGTTTTTGCCAGGGCGCGGCACCATGGAGCTGCTGCCGGTACAGGCCGTACTCATCCGAACTGAGCACGTGAAAATTCCAGTCTGTCACGCCGGCCTCGTGCAATTTTTGCGAGGCCTGTACTGCCGCTTCGAGAGAGTCTGTGAGATAAAATAACCGAATCATAGGCGCTCACCCAATAAATCTGCAGGCGTTTAATACTAACAGAGTCGACGGGCGGGCTTTTATACTGTTTAGCTCTCAACTACCTATTCGATAATAGCCGGATGCTATAGCGATGCCACAGGGGCTACAGGCTCATGACATCGATAATATCAACCCGGCCAGCCGGGGCTTTCGCCTCTTGAAAGACAGCGGCCTCGCGCTCGCCATCACGCTCGATCATAAGTCCGGCGAAATCGTATAGCGCCGTATCCGCCATCTGGCTGGGTGAGATATGCTGCACCGCCCTGAAGATATTATCGGTTCGACCGGGAAATTGCCGCTCCCAGGCTCTCAGCATTTCCTTTACCGCCTGCCGCTGGAGACCGTCCTGGCTGCCGCACAAATTACACGGAATAATGGGAAACTGCCGATGCCGGGCAAAGGCCTCCAGGTCATGCTCACGACAATACGCCATCGGCCTGATAACGATATTGCGCTTGTCATCACTCAATAACTTGGGCGGCATGGCCTTGATCCGCGAGCCATAAAACATATTCAGGAACAGGGTCTCCACGATATCATCCTTGTGATGCCCCAGGGCGATTTTGCTGGCGCCGATGCTTTCGGCGAATGCGTACAAGGTGCCACGGCGCAGGCGCGAGCACAGCCCACAGGTGGTTTTCCCCTCCGGGATTTTCTCCTTCACCACGCTATAGGTGTCTTTTTCGACGATATGGTAGGGCACCCCCAGTCCGGACAGGTATTCGGGTAACACGTGCCCGGGAAAGCCAGGCTGCTTCTGGTCCATATTCACCGCCACCAGCTCGAAGGAAACCGGCGCACTGCTGCGCAGGTTCAGCAGGATATCCAGCATGGCGTAGGAATCCTTGCCGCCACTGAGGCACACCATGACGCGGTCGCCCTCCTCGATCATCTGGTAATCCGCGATCGCGCTGCCGACATTGCGCCTCAGGCGCTTTTGCAGCTTATTGAATTCCAGCCGCTGCTTTCGAGAATCTGTCTGTGTCATCTTGATAGTACAACCCCATCGCCAGAAACAACTCCGTTATCCGGGGGAACCGCCCCACCGATGACGGCGCCGAAGCCGCGCATTGTAACCCGATAACCCCGAGCAGAGACAAAGCCGGCACGCTGCGGGAGGAGTCCCGGCCGGGACGGCATTTTCAGTCTCCGGGAGCCCCGCATCCCGCCCCTGGCTTGCGCGAAATCAAATATTCGCACCGCCACCGCCCACAGCACTGGAAATTCGACGCCAATCGAATAAAATGGCCGGCTCCAAGCCTGGCGCGACAGGCATACCACTGACCACACAAACTCAGGAAAGCCCGCCATGAAAGACACCGTCCGCATTACCGTCACCGGCGCAGCCGGCCAGATCAGCTATGCCCTGCTGTTTCGCATTGCTTCCGGCGCCATGCTCGGCGAGGACCAGCCCGTCATTCTCCAGCTGCTGGAGATAACGCCGGCCCTGGACGCACTGAAGGGCGTCGCCATGGAGCTGGACGATTGCGCATTCCCCTTACTCAGGGATATCGTCTGTACCGACGACCCCGCCGTGGCGTTCAAGGATAGCGACTACGCCCTGCTGGTCGGCGCCCGGCCCCGCGGGCCCGGGATGGAACGCAAGGACTTGCTGGAAGCCAATGCCGCTATTTTCTCCGCCCAGGGCAAGGCGATCAACAGTGTTGCCGGTCGTAATATCAAGATCCTGGTGGTGGGCAACCCGGCCAACACCAATGCCTTGATTTGCCAGCGCAACGCCCCCGATATCGACCCGCGCAACTTTACCGCTATGACCCGTCTGGATCACAATCGCGCAATCAGCCAGATCGCGCAAAAAACCGGCGCCAGCGTCACCGACGTTATGCACATGACGATCTGGGGTAATCACTCCTCCACCCAATTCCCGGATCTTTACCATGCCGAGGTAAAGGGCAAGCCAGCTTCAGAACAAATCGACCAGCAGTGGTACCAGGATCAGTTCATCCCCGATGTACAGCAGCGCGGCGCAGCGATCATCAAAGCCCGGGGGGCGTCCAGCGCCGCCAGTGCGGCCAATGCGGCAATCGGTCATATGCGCACATGGGCCCTGGGCACCGACGAGGGCGACTGGGTCAGCATGGGCATATACAGCGACGGCAGCTACGGCATTCAGGAGGGTTTGATTTACTCCTTCCCCTGCACCTGTAGCAAGGGAGACTGGAGCATCGTACAGGGTCTTGAAATCAACGATTTCAGCGAGCAAAAAATGCGCGCCACCGAGGCGGAATTAGCCGAGGAGCGCGATGCGGTTCAGCACTTGCTTCCCTGAGCCGCTGATCTTGACGTATAAAAAAAGGCGCAGATGCGCCTTTTTTTATACGTCGTTTTTATGATCTAGTTTGCCGGGGGCATCAAACCGAGCTCTTCGGGAGATGCGATTAACGGCACCATTTGCATGATTTCCATATCGAGCAGGGTATTGATCTGCCGATCCACCTGCACGAATCGGGCGGCCAGTATGTGATCGAGGGCCTTGCTCATCTTTTTGTAGTATTGTTCCCGCAGCTTGGAGCGATCTTTCTCCAGCTTGAACATCTCCTTGGCCAGCATGTCCGCCTTGTCATCGGTCATGGTGTCGTAGTTTTCAGCAAAGAACTTGATTTTTTGCAGGCGATTATCGGTGATCTTTTCCATTTCATTGTCGTACTCGCGGTAGACCGGCCAGAATTTTTCGCTCTGGCTCTCAGTCAGTTGCATCGCCTCGGTCATCAACGCTGATTTTTGAGTGCGCAGGTCAGCCCGCGCCACATTGGATGCATCCGTCATGGTCTGGGCCCATGTCAGCTGGGCAAACGCCAACAGCAGGATGGGTAGAATTCGCTTTATCATGGTTTTTCCCTTGTTTTGGTAAGATGGTCTTGGTGAAACGAGTTGTTTACGCAGCGCTTTATAGCACAGGTGAGCCAACAAGTTAAAGCGCTCGATGAGGGAGGTGTAGACGGGGTGGCGAAGCAGGCCGCGCGCTGGGAACCTGCTATGGACTACCGGGACAGGCGCTGGTAATTGGCCTGGAAGGTCTCCGCCCGCTTGATTCTCGCGACCAGTTCCTGGTTATCCGGCGTAAGTGACAAGGCCTGCTGCCAACGGTCTATCGCGGCATTGAGTTTGCCGCGAGTGTAGAACTTTTTGCCCTCGGCGATCAAGGCGGTACATTTCTTATCAATCAGTTCATTGAGCCGCCCTCGTTCCTGCTCCGCGGCAGGGCCAGCAAAACCGAGGCTACCCAGCCGCTCCAGGGCGGCCTGCGCCTGTTGGAAATCAGCGATTTCCAGGGCTTTTTCGTAATCTGACCACAATTTGTCGCGTTTTTTCTTATCGGCCTTCTTTCGACTCTGGACTCGGCGACGTGCTTGCTGGTTTAATTTTTTATCCACGGCCGCAATCCGCACCCGGCTCGGCGCCGACTCACCGAGCTGCAGTATTTGCCGGTCATATTTCCTTGCTTCTTTGTAACGGCCATCGGCAAAGGCTTGCTGGGCCAGGGGCGTCAGGAAAATAACCAGGCTGGCCGCTTCCTGCTCCATGTCGTAGAGCTTGTTTCGCAGTCGTTCGTCACGAGGGTCGACCTCACTTAGCAATCTCGTTAGATCGATCTCTTCGGGTAACAGCCCGGAGCGGTGCAAGCGGAGTTTATGCTTTACCTCGTCGACATAGGCCTTGCGCGAATTGGAGAATTCGGCATAAGCCGACTGCAAATCAGTGTTCCGCGGCAGTGCGTCGAGGCCCTCCTCGAGGAGTTGCCCCGCCTGATACCACTGCTTCAGCTGTTCCTGTTCCCCCGCGCTTGCGATGATGTCCTGCGCATACAAGCCGGCCGCCGTATTGAGTTGATCTGCATAAGCCTGGCGTTGCCCCTGGGGCAGCTGCATTCCGGCTCCGCCATAGAGCATCGACCTGGCCTGGGTGAACTGGCGCCGTTCCAATAAAGAGGAAAAGCTTTCGGGTTCGAAAACCATCGGCGTCACAGTGCTGACACAGGCTCCAAGACCGGAGCACAGCACTACTAGTAAAATCAGGTGCCGCACCTTCATGCAGCAGACCTGTCGCCAATAACATCCTCGATGAGGGCCTCCATGGGCATGCGGTATTCGCTGGCCACATCTTCCACGGTATAGATGGCGGAGGGCAAGGCCTTGCCCCGTAGCCGAATACTCTTGTAGCTGCTGGCAACGATCTTTTTATCCTGGGCCAACTGCTGGTACATGGCATCCTCGATAATCACCTGGCCACCGGAAGACTCTCCGCACAGGCGCGAAGCCAGGTTGACCGAGTCACCTACAACGGTGTATTCCATTCTATCCTTATCACCCATAACTCCCGCCAGCATTTCGCCGGAATTAACTCCGATTCGCACCATGACAGCGGCTTTTCCAGCGGCCACTCGCAGCTCGTTCAGGCGTTCGATCAGCTTTTGTATCAATATCGCGCAACAGATGGCGTGGAAATAATGCTCCGGATCCGACTTCGGCGCGCCAAATACCACCATCGCGCAATCACCGATAAATTTGTCAACAGTACCGAAGTAAAAACGGCTGCACTGGGTAAAGTAACCGTAGTACTCATTGAGAAACTCGGCGACCTCCTCCGGCGACATCTGTTCGGACATTGTGGTAAAACCGACAATATCGGCAAACAGCACCGTTGCCACCACCCGCTCACCTCCAATACTGACGGTATCCAATTGTGAAAGCACCTGGTCGGCCACATCTTTCGCCAGAAAGCGCCCCAACAGGGACTCGACCTGGTTTTTCTGCAACAGCCCTTGTCCCATCTCGTTTATCGCCGACATCAACTGGCCGAGCTCATCGCCGCGACGTTCGACGGTATTGGATTGAAGCTCATTGTCACCGCTACCGAATCTCGCGGTGGCCGCCAGCAACTCGGTAATCGGCCTCGAGATATAGCGGCTGATGAACCAGGCGACTACGACGGCCATCAAGGTCACCAGGGCGCAAGTGACCAGCAGCACTCTCAAGGTATTGCTATAGGAGCGAGAGTGTTCGCTGGTTTCTATATTGATTTCCGCGGCACCTGCCCTCGCCCCGCGAAAAGAAATCGGGCTGGAAAAGGCGACGACTTCCGGGGGGGTTTGTAATATCGACGCGAGCCCCCCATCATTTT
Source organism: Gammaproteobacteria bacterium (assembly GCA_030618705.1). Classification (GTDB taxonomy): domain Bacteria; phylum Pseudomonadota; class Gammaproteobacteria; order Pseudomonadales; family JAHEGP01; genus JAHEGP01. Next base: position 11,051 of record JAUXCW010000021.1, read on the forward strand.
TTGGCAGGGCGGTGACAAAGGCCCGGGTGCCGGACTGGGCGAGGATCTTGCCGCGTTTGTCGAGAATTCTGGCGCCGTAGATACGGGGCAGCTTGACGAAATTGGCCGTCATGACGTCGAGCGCGACCTGGTCGTTGGTAAAGACCGGTTCCACTGCGCTTGCCGCCAGTTGCATGGACAGCGCAGCACCGAAATCCTGGATCTGCTTGTAGCGCACCTCATTCTGCTTGACCAGGATAGTCACGCTGGTCACCCCCATACCCAGCACCATCAGCAGGGTAATAAGCACAGCCAGGCGCAGGCCGAGAGGCATGCGGCGAAGCAGCCCGATAGGCATGGGAATAGGAAACTGGAGCGGTGAGCTGGCCATAACCCTGTAATTATAGAAGGCGTTCACAATTTCGTGGCCCGGCGGGGCAATTTGGCTGACTTTTTTTTGAGGCCGAACTGGCAGGCGGTTTTTCTGTGACCCCGATCACACCCTGCTAGATCGAGCGCAATACTTCCACTGGCGGCGTCGATACGACCTTGTAGCTGGCAAGCACGCCAATCGTGGTGACCAGCACCCCGCTAAGTAGTGGGCCCAATAGCCAGAGAAACGGATGGGGTCGCCACTGCATGTGAAAAACCTGCTCCTGCAACACCCAGGTGGTAGCCTCGGCGCCCGCGGCGGCCAGCACACCCGCAATGATTCCCAGCAGCGCGAACTCGATGGTGATACTACCGAGAACCAATCGCGCCGGAGCGCCCAGTGTGCGCAGGATACTGCTTTCACGGAAACGCTCGGTCATACCGGACTGAATCGTGGCCACCAGAACCAGTACGCCACAAGCCATCACTACCCATAAAATCGCCTCTATCGCCAGGCTTACCTGCCCTATGATGGAGCGAATCTGCCTGATGATCGCATCGACCTCGATGACCGTCAGGGTGGGAAAGGCCTTGACCAGATCCCCCAGCAACGGCTTTTGCGAGGCAGGCAGGTAAAAACTGGTCATGTAGGTGGTGGGGTGGACGGCCAGCACGGCCGGGGGGAAAATCATGTAGAAATTGGGCCGCATATTCTCCCAGTTCACCTCCCTGATACTGGCCACCTCGACCTCGAAGGCCTCGCTGGCGATCTGGAACCGCAGCTTGTCACCCAGCCCCACACCCAGCGACCGCGCCAGGCTCGATTCGACGGACACGAGCTTTTCAGTACTTTGCGCCGGCCACCACCGCCCCTCGAGCAAAGCATTGTCCGCGGGCCTGGCACCACTACTGGTAAGGCCCAGTTCGCGGTCCAGGTCTACCTCACCTGCCGTGTCCCCCTCCGCGCGCTGACGTATTTCATCGCCATTGATATGGGTCAGGCGGCCGCGCACCATGGGATACAATCCCGCGTGCTCCAACTGGTGCTCCGTCAGCCAGTGTTCCAGCCCGGCCAGTTCGCCGGGTAATACGTTGATCAGGAAATGGTTGGGGGTGCCGTCGGGGATCTCCTGCTCCCATTCACTGATCAGGGAGGTGCGCGTGACCAGCAGCACGAGAAACAGCATGACGGTGATGGCGAATACCACTATCTGCATGGCGTTCTCCATGCCTCTTCGGCGCAGGGAGGATCCTGCCAGCAACCACATATTGCCGGCGCTGGAGCCCATATAGCCGGTAGAGCGAATAAGCAACCACGCCAGCAGGGACACCAGCGACATCGCGATCAGCAGGCCGGCAAAAATCGCCAGCGTCAGCTCCAGGCTCGAGCTATACCAGACCATCAGCCCAAACAGGCCACAGATACCCAGCACCCACGAGGTGATCGGCCCCACGCGCTCGGTTCGCACATCCTTGCGCAGGGCTACCAGGGGTGATACCCGGCGCAGCGCCCACAGGGGCGGCAAGACAAATGCGAACAGGCAGATCAGCCCGGTGCTCGCGCCCACCAGGTAGGGATAAAAGCCCGCCGCTTCCAGCCGCACCTCGGAGCCGGCACCGATCAACATTACGACCAGGCCCTGCATTACCCAGCCCATGGCAAATCCCAGAGCCACCGCAACCAGTAACAGAGCGACCAGCTTCTGGAAATAGATGCTATTGATCCTGGCCGATGAGGCGCCCAGTGTTTTTAGTACCGCGACATACTGGATGTGACGCTCGGTATGTCTTCGCGCGGCTATCGCGCAGGCCGCTCCCGCCAGCGCCACACCCAGCGCCCCCCCCAGCAGCAGGTAGGATTGCGCCCGGTCTATGGCCCCGGCGATTCGGGGCCGACCCTCCCGAACCGTATAGAGACGATGCTCGGGCAACAACATCGGCTCGAGCTTTTGCCGGAACGTCGCCAGCTCCCGCGCGGTACCGGTAAAGTAGTAGCGATGCCGCACACGACTTCCCGCCTGCACCACCGCCGCACGCTCCAGGTCGGCGGCGTGCATCATCAAGCGGGGGCCAAGGGCAAAGCTGGAGCCGATACCCTCGGGCTCGTTGACCAGAACCCGGTCGATATGCAAACTCGCCTCGCCTATTTCCAGTTCGTCCCCCGGGGCCACACCAAGCATATCCAGCAAGCGGCCATCCGCCCACACCATACCCGGCGCCAATCCGGCTCCGGCTTCATAGGGTGTGGCGAACGCTTTATCGGCGAGCAGAATCGTGCCCTTGAGAGGGTAACTGTCCTCCACCACCTTCACCGAGCTGATCTGGAACCGCTCACCCGCCGAGGCCATAGTGGCAAAAGAAACCGTGTGGGAGCGTTTCAGTTGTTCCGCCCTGGCCAGTGACAGCAGGTCGTCAGCCAGGGCCCTGGGGCTCTCGATCACCATATCCGCACCGAGCAAGCGCGTACTCTGGGCGGTAATTGCATTTCCCAGCCGTTCGCTGAAGATCCCCAGGCCGGTGACGATGCCCACCGCCAGGGTGAGCGCGACCAGCAATACAGTGACATCGCCACCGCGCCAATCGCGGTAAAGCAGCCGCAGCCCTATCATACCGCCGACTCCACCCTGTGGAGCCGGCCGCCCTGCAATTCCAGGTGCCGGCTACAGCGACCGGTCAGGCTGGTATCGTGGGTTACCAGCACCAGTGTGGTGCCGGCATCCCGGTTGAGCTCGAACAGCAGGTCGTCGATATACAGGCCGGTCTGGATGTCGAGATTACCCGTGGGTTCATCAGCGAACAGTATTTTTGGTTGCGTGGCGAAGGCCCGGGCAATGGCGACGCGCTGCTGCTCTCCCCCGGAAAGCTGGCGCGGGTAGTGGCGCAGGCGGTGACCCAGGCCCACCCGGTCGAGGAACTCAGCGGCCCGTTTGCGCGACTGTTCGACCTTTTTCAATTCCAGCGGCAACATAACGTTTTCCAGTGCAGTCAGTGCCGGCAGCAGCTGAAAGGACTGGAAAACGAAGCCGACCAGTTCACTGCGAATGGCGGCCCGCTGATCCTCGCTCATCGCCGTAATTTCGCGATCGTCCAACCAGACCTGGCCGCCACTGGGCAAGTCCAGCCCGGCGATGATACCCAGCAACGTGGATTTACCCGACCCCGAGGCCCCGGTAATAGCGACGGATTCACCAGGGGAGATTGTCAAATCAACTGCTTCCAGTATGCTTATGTTCTCGGAATCGGTGGCGATCGTTTTGCTCAGTGCGACTGTTCGTATCATTATCTGGAAAATACCCTATGTTAAAGCCTTTATTGATTGCCCTGACCCTGTTGCTACTGGCTGCGCCCTCCCACGCCAACAACACCGCAACGCGCTTGCTGGTGCTGGGGGACAGCATCAGCGCCGCCTATGGCCTGCCCCGCGACGAGGGCTGGGTGGCGCTGCTGGATGACTACCTGAAGAACGAGAAGCTGGACTTTGAGGTCATCAACGCCAGTATTAGCGGCGACACCACCCAGGGTGGCAAGGCGCGCCTGCCCGCTTTACTCCAGACCTATCAGCCCGCCATTGTCATCCTCGAGCTGGGCGCCAACGACGGCCTGCGGGGCTTTCCGCTGCATATTATGCGCGACAACCTGCGCCAGATGATTCGCCAGTCCCGGGACAGTGGTGCCCGTGTTCTACTGGTGGGTATGCGTATCCCGCCCAACTACGGCTCGAAGTATACCGCAATGTTCTACGACAGTTTCCACGGCCTTGCCGAGGAAGAGCAAATAAGCCTGGTACCGTTTTTCCTGGAGGGGGTCGCTGCCCATGACGGTATGATGCAAGCCGACGGCTTGCATCCGACCGCCCGGGCACAAGATATACTGTTCCGGAATGTGCTGCCCGGCCTATTACCCCTGCTCGAGCCGCAAAACCCGTCTCAACCCGCATCATGACGCCGGATACCATCGAAGCCCTGCTCGAATTCGACCGGGATCACCTCTGGCACCCCTATGCAAGCATGGTCCAGCCGCCCCCGGCCTATCCCGTGGTCGCGGCCAGCGGTGTGCGCCTCGAACTGGCCGACGGACGACAACTGATCGACGGTATGTCGTCCTGGTGGTCGGCCATTCACGGCTACAACCACCCCGTGTTGAACGCGGCGGCCACGCAACAATTGAGCGAGTTATCCCACGTCATGTTCGGCGGTATCACCCACCCGGCGGCGGTCGAACTGGGGCGCCGCTTGCTGGCAATATGCCCGCCGGGCCTGGAACGGGTGTTCTATTGCGATTCCGGCTCGGTCGCGGTTGAAGTCGCGATTAAAATGGCCTTCCAGTACTGGATTGCCCAGGGGCAGAACCAACGCGATAAGCTACTCACGGTCAAACACGGTTACCATGGCGATACCTTTGCCGCGATGTCGGTTTGTGACCCGCTCAACGGTATGCACCACCTGTTCACCGGTGTCATGTCGCAGCATCTATTCGCCGAGGCGCCGGCCTGCCGCTTTGACCAGCCCTTCGAAGAACAGCATATCGAAGGCCTGAAAACGCTGCTGCAGGACCACCAGGAGCGTATTGCCGCCGTCATTATCGAGCCGATTGTCCAGGGGGCCGGGGGTATGCGTTTTTATGCCCCGGCCTATCTCGCTCGCTTACGAGAGCTGTGCGACGAGTTCGGCGTGCTTCTCATCGCGGACGAAATCGCCACCGGCTTTGGCCGCAGCGGCAAACTGTTCGCCTGCGAACACGCCGGCATCAGCCCCGATATCATGTGCATAGGCAAGGCGCTCACCGGCGGCTACCTGAGCTTTGCGGCGACGCTTTGCACAACGCATGTCAGCGACACGGTCTGCAGCGGAGAGGCCGGCGCCCTGATGCACGGCCCGACATTTATGGCCAATCCACTGGCCTGCGCTATCTCCAGCGCCAGTATCGATTTGCTGCTGGCGCAAGATTGGCGGAGCAACATCGCCCGCATCGAATCCATGCTAGGCCGGCACCTGGCCCCGGCACGGGAGCTTGCCGGCGTCGCGGAGGTGCGGGTACTGGGTGCCATCGGCGTGATAGAAATGCATGAGCCGGTCGATATGGCGACGATACAGCGCCGCTTTGTCGATGCCGGGATCTGGATAAGGCCTTTCGGCAAACTGGTTTACGTGATGCCACCCTATATCATCGACGACGATGATCTTCGCACCCTCGCCACCACCCTGGTGCGAATTCTCGCTATGAGTTAGCGCTCACCGCCCCTCTTACAGCATCAGCGTGCCCTTGAGGTACAGCGCGCAGCGACCGGTCAGCCGGACCCGATCACCATCCAGGCGACACGCCACCTCCCCTCCCCGGGGTGAAACCTGCCTGGCGGCGAGACTCGCTTTGCCCAGCCGGTCCGACCAATAGGGCGCCAGAATGGTATAGGCGGAGCCGGTCACCGGATCCTCGTTGATACCGAAGCAGGGGGCGAAAAACCGGCACACGAAGTCCTCCTGCTCGCCCGGGGCCGTGACGATGGCCGGTCTGGAGCTGGCCTGGCCCAAGGTCTGGAAATCCGGAGTCATATGCCGTATTTCGGCGTCGCTGTCGAACACCAGCAACTCGTAGCTGGCGCTCCACACCTCCCTTGGCTTGCCGCCAAGCGCTGTAAACACCGCATTGTCGACGCTGCCGGGTACCGGGTGCTCGATCGGGAAATTCATTTCCAGGGCGCCGTCCACCGGAGTGACGGTCAACTCACCGGAGAGGCTGTCAAAGCCCAGGGAAGCCCGGGTCGAGCCAAGGCAATGGTAGAGCACATAGGCGGCGGCGAGCGTGGCATGGCCGCAGAGCTCGACTTCCCGCACCGGGGTAAACCAGCGAATATGAAAGCGATCTCCCCGGGGAACAAAAAATACGGTCTCAGGAAGATTATTCTCGGCGGCAATATCCTGTAGCAAGCCGTCATCGAGCCATTCCTGCAGGGGAACGACAGCAGCGGGATTACCGGCAAAAAGACTGGATGCGAAAGCATCCACTTGGTACATTGTCAGCTCCATAACAGGCCTTATCCTCAGCATTCTTCCCTTGTTATTGTATTACAAAGCCCCGGCACAAGCCGCCAGTACAATCTATGAGTATAACGACACTAGCCATCGAGGTTGCCGGACAAGGGCTGCACAGTTTTACCCCGGAGTTACAGCAGCTGGTGCGCCGGGCCGCTCTTGACGAGAGCCTTTGCACCCTGTTCATCCAGCATACCTCCGCCAGCCTGCTGATCCAGGAAAACTACGACCCCTCCGCCCGTGTCGACCTGGAAAACTGGCTCAACCGCCTGGTACCGGAGAACGACCCGCTCTATAGCCATACCAGCGAGGGGCCGGACGACATGCCGGCTCATATCAAGTCGGCCCTCACCGCCACCAGCCTGTCGATCCCGGTGGTCAAAGGCCGACTGGCGCTGGGCAGCTGGCAGGGCGTGTATCTGTGGGAACACCGGCATTTCCACGGAACTCGTCGGGTACTGGTCCATCTGCCAGGTCACTAAATCGCCTTTAGCCTGTTTTTACCGTCCCTGCATATGAACCAGTTCACATTTTTCCCACCTCCGCGCCGGGCACGGTGCAGTCTTTCACTATAATTCGCTGACAAAGCCGCGTTTTTCACGCAGGCAGGTGAAAGCCGGGTTCAGCAGGATTCAATCCGTGACAATAAAAGAAGGCACACAGGGTCTGTTACTGCTCGGCTACGACACCAGCCCCGGCTTTGCCTGTGCCGATGAGTTCAAATATACCTGTGCGCCCTGGGAGTCGGGTTCGCTGCATCCCCTGCAATGCTATGACGCCATCATTGCCGGCCCGACCCTCGGGCCCGCTCAGATTGCCACTGCCCGCGCCCAGGCCCCGGAATCCACCATCATTGCTCACCTATATGACGAGGCAAGCCAGCAAGACATCGTGGGGCGTATCCAGAGCGGCGCGGACGACGTCATTTTTGACAGCCAGTTGACCGCAGGCGCGCTGTTGGCTAATCGCCTACTTATCGTCAGGGAAAAGCGACAGGTCACCGATGCAAGCATTGAGCGCACCACCGGTGACGATTTAACCGGCTTACCCGATCGCAAGCAATTTCTGCATAAGCTCCAATGGATGCTCGACCAGACCTGTCGCGCCCGCATCGCGGTCATGATCCTGGACATCCACGGCTTTAAATCCATTAATGACAGCCTCGGCCACGAGGTGGGCGATGAATTACTGAAGACTGTCGGTGAGAGGCTGGGGACCACCTCCGAGGATGGTGCGTTTTGCGCGCGTATCGGCCCCGACCACTTCGCCATTGCGATTGACAGCATCACCGACCCGGTGTCCATAGGCATTTACGCAGAAACCATCATCTCACTGATACGCCAACCCTATTGCCTGCAGTCCAGCTCCCAGGATATCTACATCACGGTAAGCCTGGGCCTGGCCATCGAAGACGACGGCGCAAACGATGCCGAGAACATGGTGCGCCAGGCCAATATCGCCCACTCCCAGGCCAGGGAAGAAGGCCGCCCATTGGCGCGATTCGAACCCGTCCTTGCCGCCGATGTACACTACAAGCACCTGCTGCGCAATAACCTCCACAGCGCCCTGGCCAACGAAGAATTTTTCCTTTTATACCAACCACAGGTCGATATGCAAACTGGCCAGCTGACCGGAGTTGAGGCGCTTATACGCTGGCGCCACCCCTCACTCGGGGTGATTTCCCCGGACCTGTTCATACCCTTACTGGAGGAGACCGGCTTGATCACCGAGGTCGGGGACTGGATTATCGAAACCGTCTGCAAGCAGCTTAAGAACTGGTGCGATACCGGCAGGTTCAGTGCGAGTTTCAGCGCAGCAATCAATATTTCCAGCAAGCAATTCCACGATACCGATTTGGCGGAGTTTATCGAGCAAACAATTATTCGCACAGGCGTAAGCCCGAGACAGATCAAGCTCGAACTAACGGAATCACTATTGGTTGTCGATACCGACCTCGTCGCCGACAAACTCTACCGACTGAAACGCCTGGGAATCGCCATCTGTATCGATGATTTCGGTACCGGCTACGCCTCATTGAGCTACCTGCGACAATTCCCCATCGATGTACTCAAGATCGACAAGTCCTTTATCCAGAACATCGGTATCAGCGAGCAAAACGATGCTATCGTACTGGCCATCATCAACCTGGCCCACGATCTGCACTTTCATGTGGTCGCCGAGGGGATTGAAACCGAGGCCCAACGCGGGTTTCTGACCCAACACCGGTGCGATACCTTCCAGGGCTACCTGTTCGGCAAACCCGCCCCTGCCAACGAAATTCGCAATGACAGGGAATCCCCGGGCCCATCGGCCTATATCCACGTCGCCTGAACACACCTATTGCCCGCGGTCGCTCTATCACGACGGCCGGGATTACGTTACCATTTCACCCTTCCATTTTGATACATCCGATTATGAGGATCAGGGCGATGAGGGTCAGGGTGATGAAAGAGTATCTGCTCGGGGTAGTGATAGTGCTAAGCTGCACGTTGAGCGCCAACAGCGTCGGCGACACCATCCGCAAGGGAGGACAGCTGTCGGCACTGAGCATCGGAGACAAGGGCGAGCTCGTCATCGTCGACGAGGAAGTGCAGTTCAAACCCTGGTCTACCGCGGAGTTTCAGGACCGGGTCGTCTTCTTCCAGTATATGGCGGCGCGTCCCAGCGCCGACAAAATGAATCACCACGTCAATGACGCCCTGGAGGTCGCTGATTTTCCCGAGGGCAGCCTCCTGGTTACCGTGGTCGTCAACCTGGATGACGTCACCTTCGGCGCCTCCAGTTGGGCGCTGCGGCACCTCAAGAAAAACAAACTGACTCATCCCCGTGCGCACCTTGTCGCCGACTACGAGGGCAAGGGTTTACAACACTGGCAGTTAAAGTCCGGAGGCTCCGCCATCGGCGTTATCGATAGCGACGGGGTGGTGTTGTTTTTCAAGGAAGGCAAGCTGGACGACACCGAGGTGGAAACCGTTATGTCCCTCATCAAAGACCGAATCGGAGCCTAGGCCAATGACCGCAATGGAAGCCCTGGTCGACCGTGAGACTGTCGATAAACTCGAGGTGACACTTGAGCGCCAGCGCGCCGCTTTCCTGGCCGAGGGTCCAGTGCCCCTGGAAACCCGTATCGACCGCCTGGACCGCTGCCTCACCCTGCTGGTAGACAACCAACAGGCACTGACAGACGCCGCCGACAGCGACTTCGGCAACCGCTCCCGTCCCGTCACCCTGATGCTCGATATATACAGCGCGGTCTCAGGAATCAAGTTCGTCAAAAAAAACTTGAAGCGCTGGATGAAGCCGGAAAAACGGCGGGCGAATTTCCCCCTGAACTTATTCGGGGCGCGGGCTTACATCCAGTATCAGCCAAAAGGCGTGGTCGGCGTTATGGCGCCCTGGAACGTGCCCTTCAGTATGGTTTTCAACCCTCTGGCCGATGCCTTTGGAGCGGGTAATCGCTGCATGGTCAAACCCTCGGAATATACCCCGGCCAGCTCTGCGGTGATGAAGGAACTGGTGGAACACTACTTTGACGATACAGAATTGAGTGTTGTTTGCGGTGGCCCGGAGGTCGGTGCGGCTTTCAGCGCCCTGCCCTTCGACCATATTATCTTTACCGGCGCTACCAGCATCGGTCGCCATGTCATGGGTACAGCGGCGGATAAGCTCACCCCCGTCACCCTGGAACTCGGCGGCAAGTCCCCGGTGATAATCGGTGAGGATGTCGATTTGCCGGACTGCATCGAAAAGCTGGTGGCCGGCAAGTGCATGAATGCCGGCCAGTTATGCATCTCTCCGGATTACTGCCTGGTACCGGAGCGACACCTGGAGGATTTGCTTGCCGGTATCGCAAAGGTGTTTTCCCGGCTCTATCCGAGTGTATCGGACAATACCGACTACGTCTCCATGATCAACGAGAGACACCACCAGCGCGTCTTCTCCTATATCGATGAGGCCAGCGAGCGCGGCGCCAGGGTCATCAACCTGGCGGCCAATGAGGCGGACTTTCGGGGCCACCCCCTGCGAAAGATTCCCCTGCACCTGATCATCGACCCGGACACCGACATGCAATCCATGCAACAGGAAATCTTTGGGCCAATACTGAATATCCGCCCCTATAAGAATATCGATGACGCGATCAGCTTTATCAATCAACGCCCCCGCCCCCTGGCTCTCTACTACTTCGGCAAAGACAAGGCGGAGACCGACCGGGTGTTGGAGCTCACCACCAGCGGCGGCGCAACCATCAATGATATCGGTATGCATGTCGGCTGCGAGGATATTCCCTTCGGCGGCATCGGCCAGAGTGGCATGGGTAGCTATCACGGGATCGAGGGTTTCAAGACTTTCAGCCATGCAAAATCGGTATTCAGACAGGGTCGGGTCAACCTGGCCCGACTGGCCGGCACCTTGCCACCCTACGGGGCGGGGGTGGAAAAAATGATGGCGAAACAAATAAAGAAGTAGCCCGGGCGCAAGGGTGAAATTTTCTAGTGTTTCGCCAGGCGCTTCAACTCGGCAATGATCCCGGGCCAGACATCGGGATCGGTACGATAGGGTGCGTAGATACTCAGGCGATCGGCATGCCGTCCATACTTATCCCACAGCTGCTGCGCAACCGATGCGGGCTCACCACAGACGGCGAAGGCCTTGATAAATTTCTCGTCGACCAGCTCACCCATGGCATCCCACTGCCCGGCTTTTGACAGGCGATTCAATTCCGGCTGTAGATCAGCCATGCCCACTGCCTCCATCGGTGGCCGGTAGGCCCGGGTCGAACCGTAGAATCCCAGCAATCCGCGCACGGTATTCCTGGCAGCTTCGTACTCCTCCCGGGTATTGCCGGTAATGCAAATTGCCCCGATCGAGAGGGTTATATCTCCACGCGTCCGCTGCGCTCGATCGAGGCCACGGGTCAGGGCAGGCAGGGCACTGCCCTCGACGAAGGGCAGTGTGTTAAACGGGTGCACGATCAGTCCGTCGGCCACCTCACCTGCCAGCGATGTCATTACCGGACCGAGCGCTCCCAACAGTATCGGTGGTTTGCCGAAAGCGCTTTTACCTGCATCAAACATGGGGGTCATTAACGTATGGCGATAAAACTCCCCCTCAAACTGTAACGGAGCGCCATCCTGGAAGCTGTC
>JAUXCW010000355.1 GCA_030618705.1 Gammaproteobacteria bacterium
CGAGCGCCAGACCCTGCGGCGATTGCCGGTGAGCGGCGCGGTGGCTTTCACCATTCGCGTCTATATCCAGCCGCTGGGCGAATTGGTGGGGAATCAACCCGCCTGGGGGGAGCTGTGCCGGGCACTGCAAGGCCTGACCGCCCGGCAAATGCGCTATAAATCGATTGATAAGGTAATGCCTGCGCTTGCCGCACTGGGCATAGAGTTCTAGTGCAGGGGCCGGCCGCAACCCCGCAGGGTTTGCTCGTTCAGCTCGATGGTGACGGTCGTCTCGTAGCTGGTATCGGCCATGGTGTCCTGGCAGGTCTGTCCCTGCAGGGTCACGGTTATGCTGTCATCCCCGGCTACCCCGCGGTAGGTAGTGGCCTGTGATGTCTCATCGCTCTGTCGCTCGACACCGTCAAAGGCGTACTCGCTGTTGCCGGAATCCGCTATCAGGGACAGGCTGTCGCCGGTTATTTCCAATACCCAGCCCGGTTCGTTGCCGACGGCCCGGAAATCGGCGCCCTTGAGTTTGGCCGCCTCCCATACCGCCAATTGCCGATTATTGCGGCACTCCGCGTAACGCTGCTTGCCGTAGTCGAGGGAGGCTTCCTCGCCCACACTCCAGAATGTGATGTTATTGGCTTCGTATTTCGTTCCCGAGGCGCTGGTGACCAGGGGCAGGGGGCCCGAGTAATCGGGCAGAAAGATCCAGGCCTCCGCGGATTTGATCTCGACGGTAAAGGTCAGTCCCGCGCATTCGAAGACCTGGACTAGCGGTGCGTCCTCCGCCGTGTCGGCGCCACTCCAGGGTGTCAGGCTGATCAGGGCAAGGCTGGCCAGGGCCAGGGTGATCAAGGGCAGAGCGCGTCGCATGGCGGAATCCTTTCGGGTCGCTCCTGAGATATAACCTTCAGGAATGTTTATGATAAAAAGAATACATTTCAAGACTATCTGTTGGTCGAGTATATTAGCACTATTGAATTTGAACACCCGGACCAGTTCATAGGAACCTCATCTTTCGCCCGCTCTTACGCGGGCTTTTTTTTGTCCGCCGCTTTTGCTCGCCGTTTTTTGTGCAGTTGTTTTTCGGACAGCATAATGTTCAGGGTAAAGTCGGTCGCCGAGTCCATATAGCCAATAAAACGCTCGAATTCCGCGTCGCTCAGATCCCGCAGGCTATCGTGGCTGCGGTAGATATTGATAAAGCGCCGCTCCCGTTCAAATTGCTTGGGGAGCTGGATAATACCCCATTGTTCCAGGGCCTGCTCCAGTTCGGGGTTGTAGGTGCGAAGAAACTTGATGATAAAGGGCATGGGGTCGTGACGAGCGGTGAGCGAGGTAATGCGCAAGAGCACGTCAATGGGCAGCGTCGCCCGGCCTTTCTCGACCTCTTCCAGTAATTCGCTATTGGACAGTCCCACGGCCTCGGCCAGCTCGGCGATATTGAGGCCGGCCACCTCACGTGCGTCCTTGAGAAACGCGCCGGCGTCCACCATCGCCTGCAGGCGCTGGGGGTCGAGGGTCTTCATATAGACGTCTTTCATCCAGTTATCGGTGAACATCAGCGGGATGGCCTTGCTGCTGCGGGCGATTTCGATAGCGCCGCTGGCGACCTGCGATGTCATGCCCAGGAGCTGTTCGACCAGGGTCGGGTTCTCTTTGTCCTCCTGTTCCTCTGGGGTTTCCCGGGGTGCGCTGGATTGTTTCGGTTTTTTTGCTTTAGCCCTGGCTCTGGCTTTTGCCGGTGGTTTTTTACCTGCTGTCGGTTTTGTATCGGCCTTTTCTGTCGCCATAATCGCCGCTCCTGGATCCGGGTAAGTCCCCTAACTATAGGGGTTTATGGGGCGAATGCCTACCGTGGGCTGGTCACTGCCGAAAATGCCGTTCTCTGTAGAATCGGTTATTGGCGGGCCCATACCGATTGGCTCGGCCGGCGGTCGGTGGTATGTTGCGCCCATTGAAAAAACAGGAGCGTATTATTATGAGCAGCAGTTTCTATCCCGCCCGGCGGATTTTGATGGGGCCGGGCCCCTCCGATGTGAGCCCGCGTGTTCTGGGTGCAATGGCGCGGCCGACGATCGGTCACCTCGATCCGCAATTCGTCGATTTGATGGACCAGATCAAGGCCCTGCTGCAATACGCATTCCGCACCGACAACGCACTGACCCTGCCGGTCTCCGCGCCGGGCTCGGCGGGCATGGAGGCCTGTTTCGTCAACCTGGTGCGGCCCGGCGACACCGTCATCGTATGTCAGAACGGGGTCTTTGGCGGGCGTATGAAAGAAAATGTCGAGCGCTGTGGCGCCACCGCTGTCATGGTGGAAGACCCATGGGGCCAGACGGTTTCCGTCGAAAAAGTGGAGCAGGCCCTGGCCGAGAACGGTGATGCCAGTGTGCTTGCCTTTGTCCACGCGGAAACATCTACCGGTGCATTTTCTGATGCGGCCGCTCTCTGCCGGCTGGCGACCAGCCACAATGTGCTGAGCATCGTCGACACGGTCACCTCCCTGGGCGGTATCGAGCTGGATGTCGATGCCTGGGGCGCCGACGCGGTTTACTCCGGGACCCAGAAATGCCTCAGCTGTGTGCCCGGTCTCTCCCCGGTGACATTTAGCGAGCGGGCGGTGGCGCGCATTCGCGAGCGCGATAGCAAGGTGCAGAGCTGGTTTCTCGATATGCAGCTGGTGATGGGCTACTGGGGGGAGAACAGCAAGCGGGCCTACCACCACACCGCGCCGGTGAATACCCTGTATGCACTGCACGAGGCGCTGCTGATACTGAAGGAGGAGGGCCTGGAGAATGCCTGGCGCAGGCATCGCTTGCACCACACCGCTCTCGTCGCGGGGCTGGAAGCCATGGGCCTGGGACTGGTGGTAGCCCCGGAGTGGCGCCTGCCACAGCTCAATAGTGTCTCGGTGCCTGCGGGCGTGGACGAGGCCCTGGTGCGCAGCCGCCTGTTGCAGGACTACGGCCTCGAGATCGGTGCCGGCCTCGGCGCCCTGGCGGGTAAGGTCTGGCGGGTCGGCCTCATGGGCCACGCCGCCAACCGGCAAAACGTGGTCTTATGTCTCGGTGCGCTGGAGCAGACCTTGTCATCGATGCAGGCGCCGATAGAGCGCGACCGGGCGCTGGCGGCGGCATTGGCTGTATACGACGACTAGACCGGATCGTTCGAAAGGGGAGAGTACGTATGCAATCGGCGGAGCAATTCACCCGGGAGGCGCAACAGCGACTGCGGGAGTTTTATCGCGACCTGGCCCGCTATGGCGAGGTCGCACCCGGTCCGCGTTTTCGCCTGGAGGGTTTTCTCGAGGCGGGCCTGTGTTTGCAACT
>JAUXCW010000202.1 GCA_030618705.1 Gammaproteobacteria bacterium
CCCTTTTCCCGCACCTCGATATTGCCGCTGGCATTGAGGGTATTGTTGACCTTGTCAAAAGTGGCCTGGTCCCCGTGCACCATCAAATCGCCCTTGGCCAGATTGACATTGCCCTCCAGTTTTGCGTGTTCGTTCTGGTACAGTGCGGTGTCGTCCGCGGCGGCCCGCAGGGGAGCCCTCTCCGCGGCCAGTCCCGCTTCCGGATTGTCGTTATAGGGCTGGACATAGGCGCCGTCGCAGTACGGGGGGGTGTTTGCCAGCTGGGCCTCGCTGAGGTCCTCCAGCGGATACCAGTCCAGGGAGCGATTGAGGGCCTCCTGCCGCTCGCGTTTTTCGCGCTTGCGGGCAGCCCGGCGCTCCTTGCGACTGAGAGTGCCGTCCTCCGCCGCCGCTATCGCCGGGCCGGTCTCGGGCGTTGTTTCCCCATGGGCCGGCAATACCGCCCATTGTCCGTAGAGGCCAAGTGACAAAACGAGTGGGAGCAGCGTTGCGGGCAGTCGACGAGTGTGTGGCTTTGTGGCCGCCAAGCTGGTGTCTCCGGGGTGGGGCGGTGGCTAGCTGCGCAGTTTTTTCGCCGCGCTATTTTAATTAGTCCAGAAGAACGGCGATAATAAAACATTCGACTGCTGCTGCCCAGCAGGCTCGGTGTCCCAGGGGAGGAATCATTGCAAAAATCTGTATTGGCTGAGGAGGATGAGCGCCGCGAGGCCCTGGAACGGTGGGTTGCCGAACAGTGGGGAGAGCCGGGCGCAGTGGCGGTGCCGGCCTCCACCGATGCCAGCTTTCGCCGTTATTTTCGTTTCGCCAGGGGTGACGAGACCCAGGTAGCCATGGATGCGCCGCCTCCGGGGGAGGATTGCAAGCCCTTCGTCGAGGTGGCCGCCCTGTTCGGTGAGGCCGGTGTCCACGTGCCCCGGGTGCTGGCGCAGGATCTGCCCCGTGGCTTTTTGTTGCTGGAGGACCTCGGCCAGCAGACCTATTTGCATGTGCTCGATGAGCACAATGCCGACGAGCTGTTTGCAGCGGCCATCGACGCCTTGCTGAAGATACAGCTGGCCAGCCGCCCCGGGGTATTGCCACCCTATGACGAGGCCGTCCTGCGCCGGGAACTGGAGTTGTTTCCCCGCTGGTATCTCGAAACCCACAGGCAATGGGAGATCGACAGCGAACTGCGCACCACGCTGGACGCCGTCTTCGAGGTGCTGGTGCAGAGCGCCCTGGCGCAGAACCGGGTCTTCGTCCACCGCGACTATATGCCCCGCAACCTGATGATCAGCGAGCCCCTGCCCGGGGTGATCGATTTTCAGGACGCGCTCTACGGCCCGATCAGCTATGATCCCATCTGCCTGTTCAAGGATGCTTTCCTGAGTTGGCCGGAGGCCAGGGTGACCGGCTGGTTGCGCCAGTACTGGGAGCGGGCCCGCGAGGCCGGCCTGCCGGTGCCGTCCTCCTTTGAGCGCTTCCACAAAGACTGCGACTTGATGGGCGCGCAACGACACCTCAAGGTGATGGGGATTTTCGCCCGTATCTTCTATCGCGACGGCAAGCCGGCCTACCTGGAGGACGTGGCGAGATTTGAGGCTTACCTGCGCCAGGTGGCCTCACGGCATGTCGAGTTGGCGCCGCTGGAGGCCTTGTTCGATCGGCTGGCGCAGGCGGCCCGGTGAGGGCGATGATCCTGGCGGCGGGTTTCGGCGAACGCATGCGGCCGCTGACCGAGACCACGCCCAAGCCCCTGTTGCGGGTCGGCGGTAAACCGCTGATCCAGTATCATATCGAGGCCCTGGCGGCGGCGGGGGTAGAGGACATCGTGGTCAATACCGCCTGGCTGGGTGAGCAGCTCGAGGCCTGGCTCGGTGACGGGTCCCGTTTTGGCGTGACCATCCAGATTTCGCCGGAGGGTAGGCCGCTGGAAACCGCGGGCGGCATTCGGCGTGCGCTGCCCCTGCTCGGCGACGAGCCGTTCCTGGTAGTCAATGGTGATATCTGGACCGACTACCCCTACGGGAAACTGCTGCGGCGGGATTACAGCCCGGTGTTGGCGCATTTGCTGTTGGTGCCGAATCCGCCCCAGCATGCCGCGGGAGATTTTACCCTCGGCGCTGATGGCACGGTGGACTGTGGCGGCGGTGAGCGCTATACCTTTGCCGGTATCAGCGTGTTGTCGCCGCGCCTGTTCGACGGTATGGAGGAGGGTTCCAGCCCCCTGGCACCCTTGCTGCGGGCGCAGGCGCCGGGTGCGGTGAGCGGCGAATTATACCAGGGCTACTGGTTCGATGTGGGTACGCCCCAGCGGTTGTCGGAGTTGGATAGCCTGGTGAACAAACGAAATACTGGATCCCCGCCTGCGCGAGGATGACGAAATACACGTTTATAGACGGGCACTAACTGAGGCGGGAGTAACAGGCATGGAATATTTGATAGCACCTTCGATACTGTCGGCGGATTTCGCCCGCCTGGGTGAGTCGGTGGACAAGGTCCTGGCCGCCGGGGCCGACGTGGTCCACTTCGATGTCATGGACAATCACTACGTACCGAATCTCACTATCGGGCCGATGGTGTGCAAGGCCTTGCGCGACTACGGCATCCAGGCGCCGATCGACGTGCATTTGATGGTGAGCCCGGTGGACAGCCTGATCCTTGAATTCGCCGCGGCCGGTGCCTCGTGGATTACCTTTCACCCGGAGGCCAGCGGGCATGTGGATCGCTCCTTGCAATTGATCAGGGACCAGGGTTGCAAGGCCGGGCTGGTGTTCAACCCGGCGACTCCGCTGGATCACGCCCGCTACGTCATGGACAAGCTCGATATCCTGTTGCTGATGTCGGTCAACCCGGGCTTTGGCGGGCAGAAATTCCTGCCCTCCGCGCTGGAAAAACTGCGCGAGGCACGCGGCCTGATCGACGATGCCGGGGCTGACATCCGGCTGGAGATAGACGGCGGCGTGGGGCCGGGGAATATCGCCGACATCGCCGCCGCGGGCGCCGATACTTTCGTTGCGGGCTCGGCGATCTTCGGCGCCGCCGACTATAAACAGGCCATCGACGCCATGCGCCACGAGTTGCAACAGGCGTCATGATGGCCACGCTCTGTGCGGGCAAGCCACCCGCAGCCTTGCTGATCGACCTGGACGGCACCCTGGTCGACAGTGCGCCGGACCTGGCGGATGCTGTCGATGCCACCCTGGTGGGGCTTGGCCTGGAAGCCGCCGGCGAGGGCAAGGTGCGCGGCTGGGTCGGCGACGGCGCCGCCATGCTGCTGCGACGGGCCCTCGCTTCCGCTATGGCTTGTGATGACGAGTCTGTGGAGGAGCGGCAATTGGCGTCGGCGCTGGCGCAGTTTTTTGACCACTATGAGCAGCTGTGCTGTCATTCCACCGCGGTCTACAGCGGTGTGCACGAGGCCCTGCGGGAGTTCTCCCGCTGTGGTGTGGCACTCGCCTGCGTCACCAACAAGCCGGGCCGCTTCACCGATAAATTACTCGCCCACCTGGGGCTGGACCATTATTTCGGCGCGGTGGTGAGCGGCGATTCACTGGTGGTGAAAAAGCCGGACCCGGCGCCGCTGCAGCTGGCGGCGAAAAGCCTGGGTGTGGTGCTGGCCCAATGCGCCATGGTCGGCGACTCGGCCACCGATGTGCAGGCCGCACGCAATGCGGGCATTCCCGCCATCGTGGTCAGTTACGGTTACAGTCGTGGCTGCGCGGCCAGCGAATTGGGTGCCGACCGGGTGGTGGACGACCTGCGCCAGCTGCTGGAATCCGCAATAGCGTAGACGAGCTGGCTCCCGGGCATACAGTTGGGTACAATTCATTCCCTGCATCAATCAATTGGCGACCCTGGAGAATCCGGTGCGTTTACAGACGAATCACATATTGCCACCGCACAGCATGTTGTGCGCGGCATCAAGCTGGCGATGGTAACCCACACCCGCGCTGGCTGAACGTCTGTCGACAACGATTTTTCCAAGGATTTGCCATGACTCCCGAACAATTCGAAGCATTGGCCCGCGAGGGCTACAATCGCATACCTGTCACCCGCGAGGTGCTTGCCGACCTCGATACCCCGGTCAGCAGCTATCTCAAACTGGCCCGCGGCCCCTATTCCTACCTGTTCGAATCGGTGGAGCAGGGGGAGAAGTGGGGCCGTTACTCGATCATCGGTTTGCCCTGCCGCACGGTGTTGAAGGTGCGGGGCGGGAACATCGTGGTGGAGACTGACGGCGAGGCGGTGGAATCCCTGCAGTGCGATGACCCGCTGGGTTTTATCGAGCAGTTCCAGGCCCGCTACCGGGTGCCGGATATCCCCCACCTGCCGAGGTTTAACGGCGGCCTGGTGGGGTATTTCGGCTACGATACGGTGCGCTATATCGAGGCCCGGCTCGCCGACAGCTGCCCCCCCGATACCCTGGGGACGCCGGATATCCTGTTGATGGTGTCCGAGGATGTGCTGGTATTCGATAACCTCGCCGGCATACTCACCCTTGTGACCCTGGCGGACCCCGGGGCGGAGGATGCCCTGGCCCGGGCCAAACAGCGCCTGGTGGAGCTGGAACAGCAATTGCCGGTGACAGCGCCGGACCTGCCCCCCATCCTGGCGCCTGACGAGGCCGTTGCCGGCGGCGCCGTGGTGGGAGAGCAGGACTTCAGCTCGGGGTTCAGCCAGCACCGGTTCGAGGCCGCGGTAGACCTGATCAAGGAGTATGTACTGGCCGGGGACGTGATGCAGGTGGTGCCGTCACAGCGCCTGACCATCGACTTCGACGCCGAGCCCCTGAACCTGTATCGCGCCCTGCGCCGAACCAACCCCTCGCCCTATATGTATTTTCTCGATCTCGGCGAGTTCCAGATCGTCGGCTCCTCGCCGGAAATCCTGGCGCGGCTCGAAGACGGCCTGGTCTCGGTTCGCCCGCTGGCGGGAACCCGTCATCGCGGCCATGACGAGGCTGAGGACAAGGCGCTAGAGAAGGAGTTGCTGGCGGATCCCAAGGAGCTTGCCGAGCACCTGATGTTGATCGACCTGGGCCGCAACGACGTCGGCCGGGTGGCCGAGATCGGCTCGGTGGAACTGACCGACCGGATGTCGGTGGAGCGTTATTCCCACGTCATGCACATCGTCTCCAATGTTACCGGTCGGTTGCGCAGCGGTATGACGGCGATGGATGTGTTACGCGCCTCCTTGCCCGCGGGCACCCTCAGTGGCGCGCCCAAGATCCGGGCGATGGAGATTATCGACGAGCTGGAGCCGGTCAAGCGAGGGGTCTACGGTGGGGCCGTGGGTTACCTGGCGTGGAATGGCAATATGGATACGGCGATAGCGATTCGCACGGCGGTGAT
This sequence comes from Gammaproteobacteria bacterium, assembly GCA_030618705.1. Classification (GTDB taxonomy): domain Bacteria; phylum Pseudomonadota; class Gammaproteobacteria; order Pseudomonadales; family JAHEGP01; genus JAHEGP01. The sequence goes on from JAUXCW010000202.1 coordinate 5,334, forward strand.
CGTGGGTGGCCGGCTACATATTCAGGCCGGGGCGGGAATCGTGGCGGACTCGGTGCCGAGGCTGGAGTGGAAGGAGACGATGAACAAGGCGCGGGCGATGTTCAACGCTGTGGCCATGGTTCAGAAGCTGTAGATTGAGGGTGGTGGCCGGCGATGGTATCGACAAGGAGCGTGATCACTGAGATCAGGATGATGAGGGGTAGGGCCATGAGTATGACCAGCAGCAGGCCGCTGGAGATCAGCCGATACAGGATGACGTTATTGGCTTGATTGTGCATGGCTTTGCTCCGCGTTTCCTTGGCTTGTCCCGGGTAGGTGGTGTCGCTGGTCAGCCCGATAGGCGCATACTCAGCAGCTTGTATGAAATCATTGTGCCGGCCAGCAGGACGAGCAGCAGGCCGAGGGTGGCGCCGGCCATCAGCTTGAAACCGCTGCCCAGTTTGCTCTTGCCCTGCTTGATCAACGGGTGTCGGGGTGTGCTGTACAGTGCAGGCATCGGCTTGCTCCGGGGTTCTGGTCTATCTGTCTAGACTACGCCCGTGGGGCGGCAATGTAATTATGACTAGTACCGGAAAAAACTGTGACGTAGTTGGTAAATTGTAGTTGGCAATTTGGAGTTGGCAATTTGGAGTTGGCAATTTGGCGTTGGTAACTTGTTGGTGAGCGGGGCGGGTCATTGCGCATCGTTTATAGGGAAACAGCCCTTCCTTAATGCACGGCGACCAGTGTGTAATAGGCCAGGGCGGTATAGGCGAGGACAGCGACCAGTAGGCCGGCATCGGCCAGCCGGATGGCAATTGGAGGGTGTTTGTCTGCTTGATCTATGTTTGACATGGTGTCGGTCGATTCCTTTGCGCCCTTGTTATCCCTAACTCTAGAGGTGGGCAGTGGGGATGTATGCACGATTACTACTTTGAAAAACTGTGCGATATGTCTCATTTTTGCACATTGCCTGTCACACACTGGCCATCGCGGTGGGCAATGACAGGTACTGGCATGGCTCGACAGGGTGGCTGCCGGAAACTTCACACTAAGGG